>JAFZMT010000244.1 GCA_017553245.1 Methanomicrobium sp. | reverse complement strand
GCACAATAATTCGGAAGGCGCCGCAAAAAGCGCCGGCGCGGAAAACTCAATGTTCTCCGAGCCGATTGACATAAAATTCACAAAGCCGCTGGCGGCGATGGTGATAGGAAACTCGATGTTGTCGGCAGTAAAAGGCGTATCTGCGGCGGGAGCAACCCCCGAGGATACCCTCTTCACCCCGCACCTTGACGCCAAGATGATCCTCTCCGGCACCGAAGAGGGAAAAGAAATCCCCGTAAGCCCTCTCGGATGCGTCTCGCCCGCGGTCGTCGTCCACGCACTCTTCGACCTCTGCGGAATCGAGCCCGTCGTGGTCAATGCCGGACTTGTTCACCGCCCCGATTTTGTCTGCACCGACGTTTACGGCGAGGTCGGGCAGGACCCGCGCTTCGATTTCGCCCTAAAAGACCCCCGCCTGCTCTATAAGCGCGGCGTCAAGGTCGGTACCCAGTGGGGCACATACGCCGGCCTGCTCATCCTCGGCGAATGCGTCCCGGGGGCACCACAACCGCGCTCTGCGTCATGAAAGCGCTGGGCTACAGCGCAGGCGCATCCAGCAGTTTCCCCGTAAGCCCCACGGCACTTAAAGAGGAGATATGCAGCGCCGTCCTCAAGAGAATCCGCGACGCCGGCGCCGACACGAAAGACGCCTTCGAGGTCATGAAGTTCGCCGGCGACCCCATGATGCCGGTCGTCTGCGGCATTGTGAGGGGATTTCGGGAGGCAAACCGAAAGCGCGGAAGCACGGGGAATATCGTGCTCTCCGGCGGCACTCAGATGCTTGCCGTCTGCGCATTGATTAAGGCAATCGGCGACGAGATGCCGCCCTTCATCACGACGAGGTATGTCCGCGACGACAAAACCGCCGCAATCGATGACGGAATACGTCAGATAGGCGCAAAATGCATCTTTGTCGACCCGCACTTCGAGAACATCGGCATACCGCCGCTTGAGAGATACTGCAGGGGCGAGGTCAAGGAAGGAACGATATTCGGAGGTTCCATACTCCTTGCCCGCCTTCTCGGATACTCCGAAGATGAGATCCGCACGGCAATCCGCGATTTCATGAACAATGCCATGTCGCATACGTTCTGATGCCGCATGATGCCGCATCCGAACGCCGTTCGAATACTCTTTGACCATATATTTTGACCAAATACACTTTGACCAAATATATTATCATAAAAAATCCATATGTACACAAAATGCGTCCCATATACATTGTCAATAATTACGGGCAGACGAACCATCTGATAAAAAGGATGCTTCGCGACCTCGATATCGAAGCCGAGATGATAAAAAACGACACTCCGCCCGAGACCGTCCGCGACGAATGCCGCGGTATAATCCTCGGCGGCGGTCCGACGCTTGAGCGCGCAGGCTACGGATTCGAATACGTTGACCTCGGTCTTCCCGTCCTCGGAATCTGCCTCGGGCTTCACATAATCGCGACCCGCAGAAACGGAGCCGTGGCACCCGGAACAATGGGCGGATTCGGCGGCGTCGACGTCGAACTTATTGACAACTCGGGAATCTTCAGCGGCTATGACTCAAAGATATCGGTCTGGGCATCCCATGCCGATGAGGTCAAGAAGATACCGGACGGCTTCAAACTTCTGGCAAAATCCGATATCTGCCCCGTTGAGGCGATTGCAAAAGAGGATGAGCACATCTACGGCGTTCAGTGGCATCCCGAGGTGGCGCACACGCAGAACGGCAGGGTCGTATTCGAGAATTTCGACAGAATAACCCGCGAAAATCTGTAAGCGGCATTAAGACATTAAGCATTTAGGCATTAAGCATTAAGGCATCAGGGTATCGGGGCATCGGAATGACGGGCGTATCGGATGAGAGGGCAGAGAACTCTTCGGACAACGTTTCGGACAATTGTTCGGAGCACGATTCCAGTGACTGTTCATGTCACTGCTCATGCCACGGCTCGGAGCATGATTCGGAGCACAATCATGAGTGCGATTCGGAGCACGCGGAGTACGTTTCGGATTTCAGGGAAGAGCTGGTCGCGGCTCTGAAAGAAACGGGCTTTTCGTGCGGCATGTGCGGGGAGTGCTGCCGCATGAACACGACTGACTCGAATCTGATAATAATGAGCGCCTCCGAGGTGCGGGAGATAATGGCGGCAACCGGTTTATCATGGGACGAGGTTGCCGAGCCGTATCCCGACCTTCTCGAAGAGGACGGCGTTTCATACACATTCGACTGGTGCATCCGCAGAAATCCCGAAGGGACAAGATCCTGTGTCTTTCAGGGCGCGGATAACCGCTGCACCATATATGAGCACAGACCGTGGATATGCAGGACATATCCGCTCATGCTTGCCGATTCCGTCTCGGAGGACGGCTGCACGGTCACGAATCTGCTGAAATCGGAATGTCTGTGCTACGGCAACAAAATAACCGATGATGAGGCGAAGGCTCAGGCGGAGGACTTGATAGCCCGCAAAATAAACGAAGACCGCGAATTCATGAAGATAAAGTCGGTCTACGGTAAGATAAGTCTGCAAAAAATAAAGGAAAACGGCATTAAAAAGTGCGTTATCGACAGTGAAGGGGTAAAAGAAATTGTCTGAGATAAAACTCGTCGGAACGGCTCACGTTTCACAGAACAGTATCGATGAAGTAAGGCTTGCAATCGAAGAATTTCAGCCGGACGTTGTCGCGGTTGAACTTGACCGCGGTCGGTATGCGGCGATAAAGAAGGAGGGAAAACCGCCCGAAATGGAGGATATCCTCAAGGGCGGCAACTTCAACGAGACTCTCGTGCAGTGGATGCTTGCCTATATTCAGCGAAAGATAGGCATGGATGTCGGCGTTGAGCCGGGCGCCGAGATGCTTGCGGCGATAAACGAAGCCGAATCGCGGGAGATACCGGTTGCGCTCGCCGACCGCGACATAAGAATCACGCTCTCGCGTTTCTGGAGCGGCATGACCGTCCTTGAGAAACTGCGGCTCATATACGCTCTCATGGGGACTATCATCGGCGGCAGCGACGAAGACGATGAAAAGATCGATATAGAGGCTCTGACAAAGGACAAAGACCTCATCGAGATGGCAATCGAGGAGTTTCACAACTTCTCGCCAAACGGCGCCTATGCCCTCATCGACGAGCGCGACGCCTACCTTGCGCACTCGCTTCTTCGACTTTCGCAGCGCAACGAGAAGGTTCTGGGCGTTGTCGGCGCCGGACACGTTAAAGGAATTCAGCGCTACTTTGAGAACCCCGAGACTCTGCCGCCGTTTGAGTCCCTCACGGCACAGCCCGCGACTCATAACTGGAAACTCATCATCGGCGGAATCTTCATCGCCATGTTTGCCTTCCTCCTGCTGCTCATCGGCTTTTCGGGCGTCGGTCTCGATGTGCTTCTCTCCGCCGTCGTCTACTGGGTGGTCATAAACGGCGTCCTTGCCGGCGGCTTTACCCTGCTTGCCGGCGGTCACCCGCTCTCGGCACTGACGGCGTTCTGCGTCTCGTGGCTGACCTCGCTTAACCCCTTCCTTGCGGCAGGCTGGTTTGCGGCTGTAACCGAGGCAAAGGTCAGGAAACCGAAGGCTTCCGACCTTCAGAAGATTATCGACGCCGAGTCTTTCTCCGAGATGAGGCAGGTGCCTATGTTCAAGGTCATTTTCGTGGCGGCGCTGGCAAACGTGGGCAGTATGCTCGGCACGTTTGCGTATTTCATCTTCATCTTCCCGATTCTCGGAATCGACCCGACCGTTGTCCTCGTGGACGGATTCAACAACCTCGTCGCGTGGATAAGCGGTCTGTTCCGCTGAACTCTGCGGGAGTTCGACCCTCACCCCCTTTATTAACCCCCTTTATTAAAGTCCTTTATTCAAAAACTTTTTTTCAATATACATTCAGAGATATATCTATGTCAGAGCATACAGGAACAATAAATCTCGGACTGACCATCATCAAAGGACGAAGGAGCATCCGAAAATACAGAGATACGCCGGTTGAGGAGCATATCATAATGAGCGCGCTCGAAGCCGCAAGGCTGGCGCCGACGGCGAGAAACGTCCAGCCGTGGCTTATCGGCGTTGTCAGGGACAAGGAGCGGCTTGCAAAACTCGGCTCGATGGCGGATACCGGCAGTTTCATCAAGGATGCCGCCGTCTGTTTCGCGGTCTTCACGAAGAAGGATCACAAATACTATATCGAGGACGGATCCGCGGCAACAATGCAGATTATTCTGGCATTGCAGTCCTTCGGCGTCGGCAGCTGCTGGGTTGCGGGCGACAAGAAGCCGTATGCGGAAGATGTCAGAAAACTTCTGAACGTGCCCGAATCATATACGCTTCTCTCGCTGATTCCGGCAGGCTACCCCGCCGAAGTTACGGTCCCGTCAAAGAAGGAGCTTGACGAGATCTACTTCATGGAAGAATACAAAGAAGAGTAATTGAAGACGGATTCAAATCCGTATTTTTTGACTTTTTTATGTCCCGAGTCATGCGGGAAATCGTGCCGCAGCCCAAGATACGTCAATTGACGAAGGCATGATAGACAAGTTTAAAGGAGATTGAATTGAATCTATCAGTAACAATGTCAGGACCCATACTTCAGGCGGCGCTCGACTTAACCGAGTTAAAGAGAGCCGTCCAGATTGGAAAAGAGGCTGTTGCGGGCGGTGCCGACTGGATTGAGGTCGGAACTCCGCTCATAAAAAGTGAGGGAATGAACGCGGTCAGGACTCTTAAGAGCGTATTCCCCGACAATACAATAGTTGCCGACATGAAAATAGCCGATACGGGAACGCTTGAAGTGGAGATGGCGGCAAAGGCGGGTGCGGACATCGTCTGCGTCCTCGCATCCTCGGACAACTCCGTCATCGAAGAAGCGGTCAGAGCCGGCAACCTATACGGCGTCAAAATCGCCGCCGACCTCCTCAATGTCCCAAATCCTCTGGAACGCTCCCTTGAGCTCGAGAAGACGGGCGTTGACATACTCATTGCTCATGTCGGCATCGACCAGCAGATGAAGGGCATGGATGCAATCTCGCTTTTAAGGGAGATCGCGGGGAAGGTGAGTCTTCCGATAGGCGCCGCGGGCGGTCTGGACGCAGTCTCGGCAGGCGAGGCTGTAAAAGCCGGCGCTTCCATACTTCTCGTCGGCAGCAGTATCACGAAGGCGGCGGATGTGAGAGCGGCGGCGGCTGAGATAAAGAAGTCGGCGGCTGCGGCTTACGGCACGCTTTCGGATAACGCCGCCTCAAAGACGGCAAAGACTGCGAAGACGGCGATTAAGGACGTCGACAAAGAAATTCATGAGATATTCATGCAGGTTTCGGCGCCCAACGTCACCGACGCCATGCACAGGAAGGGTGCAATGAGCGGTCTTGTCTCATACTGCGGCAATGTAAAGGTCGCGGGCAGGGCACTTGTCGTGAGGACTGTCGCCGGCGACTGGGCAAAACCCGTCGAAGCCATAGATAAGGCAAAGAAGGGCGAGATTATCGTGATAGACAACGGCGGCAGGACCGACGTTGCGCCGTGGGGCGAGCTTGCGACATGGAGCTGCGTCTCGAAAGGGGTTGCCGGAGTGGTCATCGACGGCGCCGTCAGGGACATCGACGGCATAAAAGAGACCGGCGTTGCCATGTTTGCAAAGGCGGTCTGTCCTAACGCGGGCGAGCCGAAAGGATTCGGGGAGATTGGAGCTGAGATAGTCTGCTGCGGTCAGAACGTGAGAAACGGCGACTGGATTGTTGCCGACGAGTCGGGAGTCGTCGTCGTCCCGAAGGAGCGTGCCTACGAGGTCGCAAGGCGTGCCCTTGAGATTCACAAAAATGAGGTGCGGATAAGAGCGGAGATAAAGTCCGGCGGCACCCTTTCCGACCTTCTCGAACTCTATAAGTGGGAAAAGAAGCAGAACTGATTTTTTTTCAAATTAAATCCCTGTTTCAAATTAAAAAAACCTATTTTGTCGGCGATATAAGATATCTGTATGATTCTTTCAAAGGAAAACATTCAGGCGCGGATAAAGAGCGGCAGTATCGTCCTTGAGCCTTACAGCGAGGAGTCTCAGCAGCCGGCATCCTATGATCTGAGGGCGGGAGAGGATTATCTCTTAAAGAAAGGCGAGGTAACTCTTGTTCATTCGATGGAAAAGATAGGTCTGCCGGGGGATGTTGCCGCAACTCTCATGTGCAGATCGTCGTTTGGGAGACGCGGGATTCTCATCGGCGGCGGCTACGTTGACCCGGGATTCCGCGGAAATCTGACGCTCTGCCTTGTCAATATGGGACCCGAAGACTACCCGCTTAAAAAAGGCGAACGCTGCGTGCAGGTTATTATGCACGAGGTCACGGACGGCAAAACCCTCTATAACGGGCGCTATCAGGACAGCGTCGGCGCGGTCGGGGCAAGAAACTGAATCCCCGATACCTTTTTAATTCCGTTACCAATCGATTTTTGTCCCTAAAACCAGTTCTGCAACCGCGTTTTATGGGATCTCTTCTTCTCGTTTTTTTCGTGATATCTGTCGGAGTCATCGGCGAAGTCCGCATCGTCTCCCGTATCCCCGTTTCCCGCATCCGCGCCGCTTCCTTCGCGGCTGCTCTCTTCGGAAGCGCCGGTCATATACCCTGCGCCGAACTCCGCGACAATTCCCGCCTGATAGGATTGCGATCCCGAATGTGCGACCGCCGCATCGCTATCGAAGCTGTCGGGAAACATGCTCTCGAAGTAATCGAGCCAGTCGGGAATCTTCGTCTGATGCCCCCTGCGGCAGTCAAAATTCGATACATACACCCCGATAAGCCGCACCGCACGTTCCCTGTCGATATTGGCGTTTATCAGCGCCACCGCCGTATCATACATGACGTCGGTGTCATTCGTGCTTTGCGGCAGCGTAAAACTCCTTGTCTTTGTGATAAAGCCCGAATAGCGTATCTTGACGGTAACGGTCCTGAAGTAAAGCTCGTTTGAACTGACGACCTTGTGAACTTCGCCGCAGATAAAGCCGACGGTCTCAAGGATCTTTGACATATCCTTTGTATCTTCCTGATATGTCCGCTCGCGTCCCACGGATTTCTGCCCGACCCTCTCCTCGACCTCGCGTGAGTCGTTGCCGGCGGCAAACTCCTTCATCTCGGGAGCATGCCGTCCGAGAATCGATATAAGCCGCTGAATGTCGCAGTCGAGAAGATCGCCGACGGTCTTAATCCCCGCATCCGTGAGCACCTTCTGACCTTTCTTTCCGATGCCGGGCACCTTGCCTATCGGAAGCGGGCGCAGGAACTCCTCGCTCTTTTCGGCGGGGACAACCGTGATGCCGGCGGGCTTCTTAAAATCCGAAGCTATCTTTGCGACAACCTTCGATTTGCCGATTCCGACCGAGCATGTCAGCCGCTCATGGCTTTTGATGCGGCGCTGAATCTCTTCCGCAACGATTTCGGCGGCGTCAAAACTCCCGAGATGACTTACATCGAGGTATGCCTCATCAATGCTCACCTGCTCGAACTTATCCGAGTATTCGCGGAGAATCTCCATCACGTTATGCGAAACCTCACGGTAAAGCGGCATGTTCACCGGCAGAAATATACCCTGCGGGCAGAGCATATATGCCTTTGAGACCGGCATTGCCGAATGAACACCGTATTTTCTGGCTTCATAGGAGCAGGTGCTCACCACACCGCGTCCGCTGCCGTTGCGCGGATCGGCGCCGATGATGACGGGTTTTCCGCGCAGTTCGAAGTTCTCGCGCATCTCCACCGACGCAAAGAAACTGTCCATATCGATATGAAGGATGATTCTTGAATCCGTTTCAACCGCACCTGTTGTCTCAGCCCTCTCAAACCTCTCTGTCGTCCCGCTCACCTCCGTCATTGACACTTCAACGGTATGTCGGATTAGTATATAAGAAAAGTCTCTGCGGTGCGAAAGTGATCGGGGAAAGTGATTGTTTAAGGCGCGGAATGATTGGCGACTGCGGATGATATGCGGTCGAAATCAAAAAAACGTCAAAAAAATTGTTTTTGTTAATTGTTTCGGTAACTGTTTTTGTAACCGTTCTGTTCAGTTTTCCGTCTTTTCCTGTGCGGGCTGTTCGGTCTGCTTCTTAAGCGGAAGTGTCCTGGGCTGGATGTAAAATCCGGTAAAGGTCTCGTCGAGGACCTTCTCCGAGTTCTTCTTTGTCAGCAGACTTACGACCACCATCGCAATCGCCGCACATGCAAGCGAATAAATCGAGAAGTGCATGGGCAGTTTTGCGACATACTGGTAGTAGTAACCGAAGATGCCGCTTGTCACAAGACCTACGACAACCGAGGCGATTGCGCCCTTTGTCGTCGCACCTCTCCAGTAGAGACCGGCGAGGAAGGGGACGGCGAAGGTCGAGAGCATGACGCCGATTGCCATCCAGATGAGGAATGCAAGCATCTCCGGCGGGTTAATCGCAAGCGCAATCGAGACGATTGCGACGATAACGACGCAGATCTTGCTCAGCCTCAGCACCTCGCTGTCGTTTGCTTTCGGATTTATGATGTTCTTGTAGATATCCCATGAGAACATCGTTCCTATGGTGAGCATGAGCCTGTCCGTCGTCGACATGACCGCGGACAGAACGATGACCGCAAAGAACGCCCAGATTAAGACGCTCGGCGATGCGAACTCGACACCGTACATGAATGCGTAGTCCTGCGAGTTGACGGCGGCGGGCAGGACAAGAGAGCCTTCCTCGACGAGTGTTCTGACCGCAAATCCCGTGGTCTTCACAAGCAGCATCACGACGAGATAGATAAGGAATGCCGCCAGCGGCACCCACTTGAAGTATTTCTGGTCTTTTACCGCGAGGACGTTGTTGACGACATGCGGCGCACAGGCAAGACCTACCGTGAGCATGATGACAAACGAGAACAGGAACTCGGGCGTGCAGTATGCATACGGCGCATATGCCGACGGGAAGAACGGCTCGACCATATTCGGATCGATACTTGAGATGACTTCGTTGATGTGGGTAAGTCCGCCGGCTTTGATAATCACAAGCGGCGCCATGATAAGAACGCCCAGAATCAGAAGACCGCCCTGAACGAGCGATGTCCACGAGACCGCATACATGCCGCCGATAACCGTATACATGGTGATGATTATCGCCGCGATTATCAGCGCGATATTGTGGTCGATATCAAAGAGCCAGACAAGAACTATACTGATTGCGGTATACTGTCCGACAAGGTAGATAAGTGAAACAACTATACCTGCGACGGCTGAGAGTGCCCTCATGCCGCGCGGGCTTTCGAATCTGTGCGCAAAGTAGTCCTCGACCGTCATGTAGCCGGACTTTTTGCCGATATAGTAGAGTTTTGCGCCGAAGAAGACTATGGCAAAGGACGCCGCGAACGGAACGGCAAGCTGTTCCCAGATACCCGGCCATCCCGACGTGTATCCGAACGCGGATACGCCGAGAAGAGTCATGCCGCTGCATACGGATGCGACCATGAGGAGCGTAAACAGCCAGAATCCGAGCGAGCGCCCCGCAAGTATGTAGTCTTCGGAGTTCTGCACTTTCTTTGACGTCCGATTTCCGATGTAAATCAGAACAATCGCGTAAACGAGCAATATTCCCACGGTAAGCGGATCAAAATTCATATTTCAAGCTCCCTGAATCTCAGACCCCAGATTATGAGAAATATTGTCAGTATTGCAATTCCCGCACCGACGGCAAGAACTGTCTCAACAGGTAGTCCAAACATTTCGCTATAATCGTGTGCCGTGCTAACATATAACACGATCTATTTGGGGCAGTTTATTTGAGGCAGTCGTGATATGGAAGCAGACACGGAACACGGACTGCAAAAAAGTGGGATTTGTAAAAAAGTTGGATTTATTTGATTATCGGATTTTCAGTGTCTGAAATAGCGCACGCCGGTAAAGACCATGGCGACATTGTGCCTGTTTGCGCACTCGATAACCTCGGCGTCGCGGATTGAGCCTCCGGGCTGAAGGAGTGCCGTTGCGCCCGCTTCAACCGCGGCTTCGAGAGTATCCGCAAACGGCAGGAAGGCATCGGATGCGACAACCGAGCCTTTGAGGGAGTTGTTCGTCTCTTTTGCCTTAAGCGCGGCGATCTGAGCGGAGTTGACGCGGTTCATCTGACCGGCGCCGATTGCCAGCGCAGACCTCTCGTTTGCGTAGACGATGGCGTTGCTCTTGGTGTGCTTACAGATCTTCATGGCAAGTTTCATGCCGGCGACCTCAGCCGCGGTCGGCTCGCGCTCGGAGACAACCTTCCACTCTTCGTGAATCTCCTTTGGCGTAATCTGAACGAGAGCGCCGCCGTCGATTGTGCGCAGTGACTCGATTGGCTTCTCCTCGGGGAGAAGAAGAACACGCATGTTCTCCTTGACCTTCATTATCTCGCGGGCTTTCTCCGTGTATGAGGGCGCGATTACGACCTCGATGAAGGTCGATGCCAGCTCCTTTGCCACATCCTCGCCGACCTCGCGGTTGAGCGCCACAATGCCGCCGTATGCCGAGATGGGGTCGACATCGCGTGCTCTGAGGTAGGCGGCAAGCAGGGTGTCGCCCAGGGCAACGCCGCAGGGGTTGTTGTGCTTTACGATAACGGCGGCGGTCTAATCGAACTCTCTTAAGAGACCGACGGCGGCGTCGACGTCGAGGTAGTTGTTGTAGGACATCTCCTTGCCCTGAAGGGGAATCTGCCCCGCAATGCCCGTTGTGCCGTAGACCGCGGCTTTCTGATGCGGGTTTTCGCCGTAGCGGAGTTTTCTGCCGTTTGAGAACTGCACGGAGTATACCTCGGGGAGTTCGTTGTCAAGACCGTAGAGGTAGTTTGAGATTGCCCCGTCATATGCCGACATCCTTGCAAAGACCTTTCTTGCGAGAATGAGCCTGTCCTTCTCGGAGAGACCGCCGTTGTTCATCTTATACATGATGCCCGAGTAGTCTGCGGGATCGATGACGACGGCGACGTCCCTGAAGTTCTTTGCCGCCGCACGAATCATCGCGGGACCGCCGATATCGACATACTCGATAAGTTCATTCAGCGGCAGGTTCTTCTTCGACATCTCTTCGAAGGGGTAGAGGTTGACGGCAAGAATGTCAATGCATTCAATGCCGCGCTCTTGCATGACTTTGTCGTCTATGCCGCGTCTTCCGAGCAGTCCGCCGTGGATCTTGGGGTGGAGCGTCTTTACGCGTCCGTCCATCATCTCGGGTGCGCCCGTGTAGTCCGAGACCTCGGTTACGGGAATGCCCGCCTGTGCAATCGCTTTTGCCGTTCCGCCGGAACTTAGCAGAGAGTATCCTTTGGAGACCAGAAACTGTGCAAATTCAACTATGCCGGTCTTGTCCCAGACCGAGAGGAGTGCATACTTCATTGTACATTTTCATTTGGTTTGTGTCCGCATAAAATGTGCATATTGTGTGCATATTGTCTGCCGATTTTTTGCGGATTGTTTGCTGTTTGTGTGCCGGTCGCAATCTCACGGCGGACTTATGCGGGGGCGACCTTTCGCAGACGCGATCGTCTTCTTCGGGCAGGCTTGGAAAGCCGCGAAGCGGGATGCAACGGCGGCGGGACGTGGAGGATATTGCGGGCACGGCTGCTCTGTTTATGCAAAACGGAGCCTGCATGTATGAAACCGTTCTGTAAATTCATTAAACAATCATTATATAGAACTGCAAACATAATCATCAAAACATATATATAGAACTCCAGACCATGTATTATGGCAGAACTAAAGATCACACAACAATCACGATTAACAATTGGAGAAAAGCGATGAATCAGAAAACGTCAGAGAAGGATGAAGCCGAAGAGCTGCTGAAGAAGTGCTCCGAGGAGGCATCCGGCAACACGGGCGGGCAGTCTGACGCGGAAAATGCCGCCGATTCTGCGGGCAACACGGAGACACATGCAGATGAGAAGGCGGCGAATGCGGCTGAAGAAACTTCCGGGAAGAAGCCGACCCGCGAAGAAGAACTGCAAGCCCAAATCGATGAATACAAGGACAAATACCTTCGCCTTGCCGCCGATTTCGACAACTTCAGAAAACGCAGCGCGAAAGAATCCGGTGAACGTGCGGCACGCGCCACCGAGAACTTCGCAATCGAAATTCTGGACGTCGTCGATAACATCGACCGTGCACTTGCGGCAGATGAGAAGGCATTGCGTGAAGGTGTTGTGCAGATTCAGAAAGTTCTCGCAAAAATACTGGAAAATCATTCAATCTCCCCAATTGAGTCAAAAAACGCACAGTTCGATCCGAACAAACACGAAGCAATAGCATATGTCCCTTCCGATGCGAAGGAGGGAATCATAATAGATGAATTAATCCGCGGCTACACGATGGGCGACAAGGTCATCAGATGTGCAAAAGTCGCGGTATCCAAAGGAAAGGAGGAATAAAAATGGCATCAAACAAAATCTTAGGTATCGATCTCGGAACCACAAACTCATGTATGTCAATCATGGAAGGCGGCAAGCCGGTTGTAATTCCGAATGCCGAAGGCGGAAGAACAACGCCGTCGGTAGTGGCTTTCTCAAAGGAAGGCGAGCGCCTTATCGGTAACGTCGCAAAGCGTCAGGCAGTTACCAACCCCGAAAGGACAATCATCTCAATCAAGAGAAAGATGGGAACAAGCGAGACCGTCGAGATTGACGGCAAGAAGTTCACGCCGCAGGAAATTTCGGCAATGATCCTTCAGAAGTTAAAGGTCGACGCCGAAGCATACCTCGGCGAAGAGATAAAGAAGGCAGTCATCACCGTCCCGGCATACTTCAACGACGCTCAGAGGAACGCAACAAAGGATGCCGGTAAAATCGCGGGACTTGAGGTCATGCGTATCATCAACGAGCCGACCGCAAGTGCACTCGCATACGGTATCGACAAGGAAGAGGACAAGACCGTATTGGTATTCGATCTCGGCGGCGGAACATTCGATGTCTCGATTCTGACACTCGGCGACGGCGTCTTCGAGGTTCAGGCGACCGCGGGAGATAACCACCTCGGCGGTGACGACTTCGATAAGACAATCACCGACTACATCGTTGAGGAGTTTAAGAAGAAGGAGGGCATCGACCTCTCGAAAGACAAGATGGCAATGCAGCGTATCCGCGACGCATCCGAGAACGCAAAGATGGAGCTCTCGACCGTTCAGAAGACAAACATCAACCTGCCTTACATCACGACCGATGCAACCGGACCCAAGTTCCTTGATATCGATCTCACACGCGCAAAGTTCGAGCAGCTCATAGGTCCTTTAGTCGACAGGACAATCGGACCCGTAAAGCAGGCACTCGACGATGCAGGACTTACCGCATCCGATATCGACCACGTTCTCCTCGTCGGCGGTTCGACACGTGTCCCGCTCGTTCAGGAGAGAGTAAAGGCACTCCTCGGAAAAGAGTCCGACAAGGGAATCAACCCCGATGAGTGTGTCGCAGTCGGCGCTTCGATTCAGGGCGGTGTCCTTACCGGAGAGGCAAAGGACGTAGTCCTTCTGGATGTAACCCCGCTTACACTCTCAATCGAGACCATGGGCGGTATCGCAACCAAGCTCATCGAGAGAAACACCACGATTCCGACAAAGAAGAGCCAGATCTTCACGACCGCAGCCGACAACCAGACCAGCGTAGAGATCCACGTCGTTCAGGGAGAGCGTGCGCTTGCCGCCGATAACTTCACTCTCGGCAAATTCCAGCTGACGGGCATCCCGCCGGCACCGCGCGGAATCCCGCAGATTGAGGTCACATTCGATATCGACGCAAACGGCATCATCAATGTCTCGGCAAAAGATCTGGGCACGGGCAACAGTCAGGCAATCACAATCTCCGGCGACAAGAGACTCTCCGAGAAAGAGATTGAAGAGATGATCAGAAAGTCCAAGGACTTCGAAGAGGCGGATAAGAAGAAGCGCGAAGAGATTGAGATAAGGAACAACGCCGACAACTCGATATTCGCCGCGGAAAAACTCCTCAAGGAAGGCAAGGACAAGCTCGAAGCCGCCGATGTCTCAAAGATTGAGGCGGGCATCGAGAAGGTCAAGAAGACCATCGAGGGCAACGACGTTGATGCAATCAAGAAGGACGTCGAGGAGCTTCAGGAAGCCGTCTTTGCGGCATCGACAAAGATGTATCAGAAGGCTGCCGCGGAAGCCGAGGCAAACAAGGCCAAGGAAGGCGGCAATGCGACCGAGCAGAAGTCCGACGATACCGTAGTGGATGCCGACTTCAAGGTCAAGGACGACAAGAACTGAACCGGTGCGATACGGCAAATCCCGGTAAATCACGATCAATCAGATAAATCTCGGGGTTATACCGACCCCGATTAAAACTTTAATCCATTTTATAAGGATTAGGGGCGAATAAAATACGATAATCTACAGGCGATAACATGGGTGCGAGAAACTATTACGATGTCCTTAATATTCCCAAGACGGCGACCGAACAGGAGATTAAGAAGGCTTACCGTACCCTGACCAAAAAATATCACCCCGATATCTGCAAGGAAGAGGGCGCCGAAGAGAAGTTCAAGGAGATTAACGAGGCTTACAGCGTCCTTTCCGACAGTCAGAAACGTGCGCAGTACGATCGCATGGGTCACGAGACCTTCACCAACGCTTCCAAAGGACAGTACAGCGGCGGCGGTTTCAACGGTGCCGGTTTCAATGCCGATTTCGGCGGATTCGGAGATATATTCGATGCCTTCTTCGGCGGCGGCGGTCAGAGACGCGGTCCGAGAGGTCCTCAGGCAGGCGCCGATCTTCTCATGCGTCTTACCATCTCGCTTAAGGATGCGGCTCTGGGAACGTCACGCGATGTCGATGTGATGCATACCGAGCCGTGTCCCGACTGTGACGGTACCGGAAGTGCAAACAAGAAGACACGCACATGTCCGCGCTGCGGCGGCACGGGTCAGGAGAAACGCGAGAGCAAGACGCCGTTCGGCAGTTTTGTAAGCATGGTTACCTGTTCGCAGTGCGGCGGACGCGGTAAGATTCCCGAAGAGCGCTGTAAGACATGCGGCGGCACCGGACACTCGAGAGTCAAGAGGACCATCAGCGTCGCAATCCCCGCGGGTGTCGATACCGGCATGCGTCTGAGGATGGAAGGTTACGGCGAGGCGGGAGACCCGGGTGCGCCCAACGGCGACCTCTATATCGAGATTGAAGTCCTGCCGGATACCAACTTCAGACGTATCGGCGACGATCTCGAGACGACGGTCAATATATCGGCGGCAGGCGCGGCAGTCGGTACAAAGGTTGACATACAGACCATAGACGGTCGCGAGGTCGAGCTGAAGATACCTGCGGGTATCCAGTATGGCACGGCTCTCAAGATTGCGGGCGAGGGTGTCAAGAGAAGAGGCAGACCCGGAGATCTGCTGGTCAGGGTAAAGGTTGAGATTCCGAAGAACCTCAATGACGAGGAGAAGCAGTTATACGGCAGACTTCTTGAGATTGAATCCGGCAAAAAGCCGTCGTCGGGCAAAAAGGGATTCTTCAAGGATGTCTTCGGCGGCAGGAACGATAAGAAGAAGTAATCTTCTTCTTTCCGCTTTTACAGAATATTTTTCAAAATTACTGAATCTCATTCATAATATCTCATTTCCTTTCCTCATTTTTTTACAGTCCTACAGCTTTACAGCCCAACAGCTTTTACAATTCTACAGCCCGTTTCCCAATTTATCGGGTTTCACGGTTTAGATATTGTATTTACGCCGTTTCGTATTTGCCGCTTGTTTTCACGGTTTTGCCGTCTCCGAGCCGCCCCGTAATAATGCGGCAATATAGGGATATGCGTAAGGGTAGGCGATTCCGAAGAAGACGAGCGCCACGCCGAACCACTGAAGCGGCGTTACGGTTTCGTGAATGATGATGACGGCGCAGATGATTGAGGCGGGCAATTCCGAGGAACTGAGGATTGTTGCCGCACCCGTGGGAATCTTCGGTGTGCCGATTGCGAAGAAGAACATCGGGATTGCGCATCCGAAGAGACCGATTATCATGGCATAATGCGCCAGACCGATATCTATCTGCGAAGCGTTTTCGGCAAGGGGTAAACCGAATACGGCAAGGATTGAGAGCAACGCCATGCTCATAACCGTGAAACTGCGGTATACGGGATGAATCTTTACGGCGACGTGCCCGATTAAGAATACATAGGTCGCAAAGAATATGGCAGAGCCGAGACCGAAGAGGACGCCGATTAATTCAAATTGAGTGCCTGCGACCAGCACCCCCGATGCCAGAAAAGTGCCGGTGACGAGCATGAGGACGGAAACGGAGGTATCCCTAGACGGCAGTGTTCTTTTTACAATGCACTGGATGAGAACGCCCATCCAGATGAACTGAAAGAGCAGAAGGACGGCGAGCGAGACGGAGATTGTGTTCAACGCAAATATGTTGCAGGAACTGCACATCGCAATCGAAAATCCGCAGGCAAACAGGAGCAGATAACCCTTGAGCCGACTCTTGGGGGAGCAGTCTTCAGCCGCGGCGGCATTGGCGTTGCCGTTTGAAATTTTATCCTCGCCGTTTTCGTCGCTTTTTTCGTCCGTGTTATCGGCGCAGGGCGACACGGCGGTCTTTTTGCCGGGAAGAATGTTGACGAGGGTAAAAATCAGGACAAGTATCAGTAAACAGAACCAGCCGCCGCCGTACTGCGCGAAGATCATGGAGACGGACGAATACCCGTCATTATAGGCTATCTTTACAAGCGGCGACAGCGGACCGAAACTGCAGCCGCCGATAAAGACCAGCAGAGGAAATAAAGCGCGGTTAAAGTTCATATTATCTTACCCGTATGACCCGTGTCATAACCCGTAATGCCGTAATGTCATAATCCAAGCCTCATGAAAACGGAACAACGGGCTTCTTCCGACCCTTCACGAACATATAGCGATACGAGATGCCGTAGAGCAGAATAAAGACGCCCACCCACTGATACCACAGAACGGTCTCGTTGATGATGAGAACCGCACATATTATCGACGCGGGCAGCTCAGAGGAGCTGAGGGTGGTCGCAAACCCGAGCGGCAGCTTCTGCATTCCTATCGAAAACAGGGAAACGGGCAGGGCACAGCCGAGTATGCCCAGCATCAGTGCATAGGGAATCAGTGACGGGCTTAGGAGTTCGTCGATGCCGCCGCTTCCGACAAGCATGGGTGTGAAGATGACAGCCACGGCAACGCAGGCAAAGAGAAGCGTGGTCAGGCTCTTGAAGAACGGATGCATCTCAGTCTTGGAATCGCCGAGGAGATACATGTTAATCGTGTAGAAGAACGCCGATCCCAGCCCGAATATGACGCCTATCGGGTTCATGCTGCCGATGCCGCCGATGATTCCCGACGCCAGACATGTTCCCGAAAGCAGAAGTATAACCGAGATGCAGGCGTTTCGCGACGGCAACCGGCGTTTCATGACGGCTTCGAAGATGACGCCCATCCATGTGAACTGAAATAGCAGAAGGACGGCGAGAGATGCCGATATCATATTAAGAGCGATTACATAGCATGTGCTGACAAGGGCAAGCGACAGACCGCAGGCGAACATGCGCAGGAGTCCGTCGATGCGCGGTTTCGCAGGCGTATCTGCGTCGGAGTTGCGCTCCGCGGGCAGATATCTCCCGATATCGAAACTGCCGCGCCTTAAGTAGGTATATGCAATCCAGACCGCGGCAATGAGGAGAAGTAGAAACAGCCCCGTGAAATACTCGGCAAACAGAAATGTAAGCGGTGTGAATCCGTCCGCGTATCCCAGTTTGATTACCGACGATGACGGTCCGTAGCTGCATCCGCCTAAGAATACAAGGATTGGAAATATCGCCTTATTCGGTTTCATCTTGGTAATTGCTCTCTATATGTATAGGTCGCGGTCGATAAAAAATCCCATTGATCGCGTTCGGCGGCGCTGCCGGAGACCTGCCGAAGACCTGCCGGAGCTGTCCCGCACTGCTTATGCAATCCTTATACAATCACTTTTAGCACTCAAAGAACCAATAATTTAGGGCAGACATGAAACTGATTCTGGAACTCTCGGGAGAACACCCCACCCTGCCGTTTGCCGAAGCGGAGTGTATCGGCGAAATTCTTGAAAAAGGGATGCAGGTCGCCGTCGTCGAATGCGAAGATCCTAATGCGGCGAAGCGTCTTGCGATGACGCACTGCATAATCTCGTATCTGGGGCAGTGTCCCGCGGAGATTGGCAGATTTAAAGAGATGCTCGATTCGCTTGCGATAACATCCGAACTGCCGTTCGCGTGCAGAGTCAAAAAGATACAGGATACGACGATACCGGAATCTCAGCTTGACCTTGAGAGGTGCATGGGGGGACGCATCAAAGGCACGGTCTCGCTTAAGAATCCGCAGCGTGAGTACCGCGCGATCTTCTCGGGAACGACATGCTACTTTGGCGTTGTCCTTCATAAAATCGACCGCGGAAGCTACGAATACAGAAATCCTATGCGCAGAGCGTTTTTCCACCCCGGCGTCATGATGCCCATCCTTGCACGCACCCTCGTAAACATTGCGCAGGGAAAAGAAAACGACCTCTTATTAGACCCTTTTTGCGGAACGGGCGGCATACTGCTCGAAGGGCTTATGCTCAACATGCGCACGGTCGGCACGGATATGGACATTGCGATGCTGAAAGGCTGTCTTTCCAACCTCCCGCAGACCGAGGTATTAAAGGTTGATTCAACCAAACTTCCTATAACAGACTGTTCTGTAGACACTATAGCCACGGATCTTCCGTACGGTCAGTCGGTCTGTATAAAAGCGGAATCAATGAACGCGCTTTATAATGATTCATTGAGTGAGATGCGGCGGGTGCTCAAAAAAGGCAGGAGAGCCGTAGTAGTAACCCATGTCGATATACGCGAGATTGCAAAAAGGCACTTTACGATAGTTCAGTATCATGAACAGAGAGTGCATAAGAGTCTGACACGCAGGATAATGGTTCTGGAGTAATCCGGCGAAATACGGCAGATGATACCTATATCCGATACCGGATATCCGAATACCGTAACCTGCGATCTGCAACAGCGATACCCGAAATACATGCAATATCTGCAATAGTTGCATCGGTTGCAATAATGCCATGGCAACTGTGGCGGCAGTGCAGCGGCAGTTTTGCATTCATATCCCGTATATCCCGTCTCACTTTTTAAAACCGAAATCATTCCAACCGGAATAATTCAAATCGAATTCATTCAAATCGAATTCATTCAAACCGAATTCATTCAAATTCAGGGAATCCGAGTCATTCGGATTAAAATCGTCAGATACAGGATCTGCCGAAAAATTCGGATCCGCCCGAAAACAGGTAGCTGTGCAGAGAGCGACAGCGGCGTAAAAAACGCAAAAAGGACAATATACATGGAAATGCTGAACTGGCTGAATGCCAACTTTTACAGGAAGAAGCCCGACAAAAATATCGCAAGGCGTGCAATACGGCATCTGAAAAAACTTGAGAAGACGCAACTTTTCTCCCCCGAACTCTCTCAGATGAGAGCCGCGGAGGGCAGATGGTATGAGTCGCTCATCTACGAGATGCTCCTCGAACTCACCGAGACCACGGGCAAGGTCAAATATGTCGTAAGAAAAGGTGCGGACGCTCCGTTTCCGCCGATTGAGATAAAACTCGGTCAGAACGGCATATTTTACTCAAACCGCGGCGACATCAACATCCGCGGCAACGGTCAGGATATCGCCGAATTCGATATCGTCTTCGTCGACTACAAAGACAGAATCTGCTTCTGCGAGATTGTCACCTCCGCCTCCGACTTAAAGGACATGGAAGCCGAGGTGCACTACAAGAAAAAGCTCCTCAGTTACCTCTATGCGCAGGCTGTCGTCCCGTTTGTCCTCTTCTCGTCCGTCGACATTTCGCGGTCGTCGATAATGAGGAGGCTCATGAGGGAGACCGAGAGCACCCTTATCATAACGCCGACCTGCGAGGAATTAAAGAATGTCCTGCACCGCGACAGTATCCGCGGTGTTCCGCGAAAACCGGTGGAGAACAACCGCCTTATCGGAATCGAGAAGATACCGATAAAACGCCCCTTCGACTACAAAAAGCTGCATGATATGAAGCGCGACCGCACTCTTGAGATTATGATGAACGGCGGCGGCAAGGAGGAGATGGCAAAACCCGACGAGATTCCGCCGGTCTCAAAGAAAGTCCTCTTCGGCGCCCTTTACCCCTCGGCAATCCGGTCGCTCATGCACAACCGCACCTATACCATGAACTCGAAGAAGTATGTCTATGACGATATGAAAAACGAGTTCTCAAAGATGGTTCTCGCGGTCGATATCCCCGAGTATGAGCCCGTAATCTACCTGCGCTCCAAGAAGAAGAACGAATACCTAAAGATCGTCCGCAAGAAGTCCGGCGAACTCAAGGTCGAGAGCAAGAGGACGCCGCAGATGACCGGATTCTACCTCTGGCTCGAAAGCCTCAGACCGACTCTCGGAAGCGACGTTGCCGGCAGATACGCCGAGGTCTTCCTTGACTGCGCCGTTGAGACGCATAAGAAGGGCAGAGCCGAAGCCGCGGAGATCCCGGAGGATTCCAAAAATTCCGCGGAGTATCCCGAAAAATCCCGAAATGGCGCAAAACCCGACAAATCCGTAAAAGCCGTAAAATCCGATAAATCCGTAAAAACCTTAAAAGCAATAAACGATTCGGATAAACGCGGCGGTAGAAACCGCAATAATGAGAGGTCGGGTGACCGGTCGGGTGCGGGACGTAAAAGTAAAGGCGATAAAACCGTTAAAACCTTCAAAACCGACAAAGACGTAAAAAGCGCCGAAAACGGCAAAACCGACAGTAACGTCAAAAACGATAATAACGGCAGGAACGGTAAGACACAGAAGCCGAAATCCCGCAGACGAAAAAATAAGCCAAACGGAAATAAGACAAACGGGAATATGGCAAATGAGGGCAAGGTAAACGGAAATGGGGTAAATGCGATCGGAACTCCGAAGCGGGAAAGCGGCTCGGAAGCCGCTGCGCCGAAAGTCTGGGCTAAGCCTAAGAAATCCGCGGGCAAAATGAAGTCGTATGCCGAGAGATCCATGAGAATCACGGAGGAATAAATGAGGATTCATGCGCTTCTGCATATGGCAAGCGAAGATACGGGATGCATACGCGGACTTGCCGAAGAAAAGGGCTGGGAATATGCCGAAAGCCATCTTTACCTCGACGATCCCAAGGTAAACGCTCTCCCCAGTCATGACTCATACGACCTTCTTGCAGTCCTCGGCGGCTCCATGAACGTCTATGAGGATGATAAGTATCCGTTCCTCACCGCCGAAAAGAGATTCATTCGCGAAGCCGTAGCCTTGGGAAAGGGGGTATTCGGCATATGCCTCGGCGGACAGCTCATCTCGGTCGTACTCGGCGGCAAAGTCACGAGAAATCCCGATGAGGAAATCGGCTGGCACCGGGTCTTTAAGACGGCATCCGCCGCCGAAAGCCCGTTCAGTCGCCTCTTCAAGAGCGAATTCGTGACTTTCGAGTGGCACGGCGATACCTTTGAGATACCGGAGGGTGCCGTGCATCTGCTGACAAACGAAGCCTGCAAAAATCAGGGTTTCTCATACGGTGACAGAGTCCTCGCCCTTCAGAATCACCCCGAGATGATAACGCCGACACTTGATAGTCTCATAGAGGATGAGCCTATTACGGGAACGGGCAGGTATATTCAGACCCTTGAGGAAGTAACCGATACAAAATACATGGCGGAATCGACGCGG
>JAFZMT010000243.1 GCA_017553245.1 Methanomicrobium sp. | reverse complement strand
GCATTCCTTAAGCTCATCGCCGTTCCCGAAAAACTCGCAAACGACGACGCCTGTCTCATGGAGCATGAACTCAATGCCAAGACAATAGAGCAGATACACCTGTTCGTAAACTTCCTGAACGAAAAAGGCACCGTAAACCATATCCTTCAGGATTTCGACGAATTCTGCACGGTTAAGAGGAGCGAAGCCGAAAAAGTGCAGGGCTGACCTGTATCAAACTTTTATCTCATATTTGTTAAGAAATATTAACAATAATATCTCCATAATATCTCCATAATATCTCCATAATTTCTCCATAATTTTTCACCGAAATATCACCATAATATAATTCACATCAAATATTCACCGATTTTTCCGAAAATCGTTCTTTTTTGAGATTCAACGCCAAATTTCATCCGTTTGCAGGCACTTTTTTACTTTCGGCATTTCTTCTGTTTTTTAGATTTTTTACGCAAAATCCGAAACTGATTAATTATCCCGTTAAAATCCTTCGAGATTTAGGTCACGGGTTATAACGACCAAATAAAAAACAGATAAGCGATGACTACATCAGATATTGGAGAATCAAAAGGTCAAAAAGTCACCACGCTTGACACGCTCCCCCCAAACCACAAGGGGACGATAATCGGCGTTTCGGGCGCGGGTGCATTCAAGAAACGTATTCTCGGCATGGGAATTGTCGCAGGAACCGAGATAGAGAATGTAAGATCCGCACCCCTCGGAGATCCCGTCGAATACAAACTTAAGGGATACTGTCTGTCCCTCAGGAAATCCGAGGCGAAACTGATTGAGATATGCAATGTCACGGAGGCAGACTGATGTCCGAATCGCAACCTGCACGGAATACAAAGAAAGAGCAGGTAATGCCGCTAGCTTTCATGAAACAGGGCGAATGCGGAGTCGTTAACGCAGTTCACCTCGGCGATGACGTAAGAAAGAAACTCCACCCCCTCCGAATCTGCCAAAACAGCGAGGTAAGAGTCTGCTCGGAGTCATGCGGCTCGGTAATCGTGAGCGTCGGCAGTGCACACTATGCACTTTCGAGACCTACGGCGATGAAGATAATGGTCGGAATCGGCAGTATGGGCGGAACAGACGGTCGCGACTGCAATATCGACAGTGCTTCCTCAGCGGCTCACGCAGCCGAGAGCGTTGTTGCGGTCGATTTCGATACCGCCGCTGTCGTGCCGCAGAAGCGTACGGGAAAAATAAGCGAATTAAACGAGATTAAAAAGGCGGTCGGGACGGTATAATGGGAAACGACAAAAAAATCAGGGTAGGTCTTATCGGAAATCCGAATGTGGGTAAGACCACAATCTTCAACGCCGTCACGGGCGCAAGACAAAAGACGGGTAACTGGCCCGGAGTTACGGTCGAGAAAAAGACCGGACAGGTCACACACAAAGGCGTCGATATTGAGGTCATCGACCTTCCGGGAACCTACGCAATCACGGCATACTCGCCGGACGAGATAATCGCCCGCGACTTCATACTCAATGAGAAACCCGATGTCGTCATTCAGATCGTCGATACGACAAACCTCGAAAGGAATCTGTATCTGACAACCCAGCTTGCCGAGATAACACCCAATCTCATGCTTGCCCTCAACCTCACGGATTTTGCCGAGGCACAGGGTCTCAGCGTAGATGCGGGGAAACTCGCAGGCGAACTGTCCATGCCCGTCGTTAAGACGGTCGGCACCAGAAAGGAAGGTATCGACGAACTCCTCGATGCCGCAATCGAACTTGCCGAAAAGAACGGCATCGGCGCAAAGGACGGGGCGGCAGGCTCATCCTGCAAGGGCTTCGTCAATTTCAACCCGCAGACCGAGGATGCGATCACAAAGATCTCCGAGGTGCTTTCCGGGGATGCATCGCTTATCGCGAAGTATCCGGCAAGATGGCTGGCAATCGGTCTTCTTGAGGATGATGCCAACGTTATCGAAAAGGTGAAGGCAAACGCCGACCTTTACGCGAAGCTGACGCCGATTCTCTCGGCATACAGCCCCGAAGAAGCCGAAGCCGACATCGCGGACAGCAGATATACCGCGATAAGCGCACTCACCGGGAAAGTGCGGAAAGGAAAGGGGGCAAAGGTCACTCCTTCCGACACCCTTGACCACGTTCTTACGGACAAATGGCTCGGCATCCCGATTTTCCTCGCGCTTATGTGTGCGGCATTCGATCTGACCTTCACGTTCGGAGCGCCGTTCATGACGATCATCGAGACGGTTGTCGGCTGGCTTGCGGCATTCACGGTCGAGACAATCCCCGGAATGCTCGGTTCAATCCTCGGCGACGGTGTCATCTCAGGCGTCGGCTCTGTCCTCGTATTCCTGCCGAATATCTGTATTCTCTTCTTCGTTCTTTCATTACTCGAAGATACCGGATATCTGGCAAGAGCGGCGTTCATCATGGACAGACCGCTCCATGCACTCGGACTGCCCGGCAAGGCGTTCATCCCGATGCTGAGCGGTTTCGGATGCAATGTCCCGGGATTCATGGCGACAAGAACCATCGAGGATGAGAAGGACCGCCTTCTGACGCTTCTCGTCACGCCGTTCATGTCCTGCGGCGCGAGGCTTCCGATCTACGTTCTGTTTGCGGGTGTCTTCTTCGCGGCAAACGCGGGAGAGGTAATCTTCTCAATGTATCTGCTCGGAATCGTGATTGCAATCGTTTCAGCCTTCATCTTCAAGAGGACTCTGTTTAAAGGCGAGCCGACCCCCTTC
>JAFZMT010000242.1 GCA_017553245.1 Methanomicrobium sp. | reverse complement strand
TGAACAAAAAAGTTACTGCTTTCCTGAAAAAGAACCCAAAAATATGTAAGGATATAATTTTGACCATTAAAAAATGTCTTGAGGAATATCTGTTTGAAAATGTAAATTCATGTAATAAACATGAATTAAAAGGAAATTGTAAAGGTTTTTGGCGGTTACACGTCCCTTATGATTATGTAGTCATATAGGTTATTGAGGGTGAGCGACCCGACAGACATGCGGCAATAATCAAAATAATGACCGAAAAAGAATATCACAATTGGATCAAAGCATGTTAAATGCCCAAAATATCTTCAACTTCATCGGCAGAATAACGCGGTTCTTTTCTCAATCGCTCCAGCTCTTCGCATATTTCACATTTATCTGCCGGCTTAAGTTCCCTCAGAAGTGTTTTTGAGATTGCTTCACGCCCGATGCGGCGGGAGTAGAGTTCATTATATGCGACATCAGACACTACTAATGTTTTCATACTATTTTCTTATCATTGATATCTCATAACTTTTATGTCTGAAAAATTCGTATCCGAATTACCCGTCCGCCCCCGTAATCTAAATCAGAAATTGCATACAAAAAATATGCCGAAAATATGTCTGTTGCATAATGAAAGTATGTAAAAGATATGTCTGTAATTTCACGTAATTATGCCGCAAAAAGCGCACATAACACTGTGAATTTTTTGACGAAATCCGATTTTCCGTGCCTGCCGTTTACCGCGGCGGCGCGGAGAAAAGTCCGCAACGCCGTTTGAATCGGAAATCGCCGCCGGTGAGGCATTCCATATAAAATGTAAATGATAAATAGTGATAAATCCGATATTTACTGTAGAGGATTAGATGTCGGATATGTTATGTCTCCTTATTCTTTTTCCGCTCTTAGCCGCATTACTGATGCTCATTCTTCCCAACGGCAACATCCGTGACATAACGGTGAAGATTGCGGCACTCATAACCGCGGCAGGCTCGGTATATCTCTTTATCGGGACCTTCGGAAAGGGGATACGGTATGTATCGATAGGCAGCGGAACGGTTGACCTCATCGTTTTCGCTGCGGAACTTGCCATTGCCCTGTTTATCATCGCAATCAGCTTAAAATTCAGGAAGTATATCGTAACCGCGCTCGGCGTGATACAGCTTGCCTTTGTGCTGTACCTTGAATATCTCATGCACAGCGGCGTCATGCCCGCCGCAAACGAGCTTTTCATCGACGAATTTTCCATGATAATGACGCTTATTATCGGTCTGATAGGCGGCATTATCTGCGTATATTCGGTCGGCTACATGAGAGGCTATCACGAGACGCACAAAGACGTAAAGGATAACAGGAAACTCTTCTTCTTCCTGATATTCCTCTTCCTTTCGGCAATGTATGGAGTCGTATACTCAAACAACCTCGTATGGCTCCTCATGTTCTGGGAGATAACATCGCTGTGCTCCTTCCTTCTCATCGGATACGCACGCGACGAGACCTCGTGGAACAACGCTTTCAGGGCGCTGATGTTCAATGTCCTCGGAGGAATCGCCTTTTCCGCGGCGATACTATACATTGTCGCCGTTCTCGGAGACCCGGGCTATCTCTTCATGGATAAACTGCTGGCATCCGGCAGTGCCGTGGCGATAATACCCGCGGCGCTCATCGGATTTGCGGGACTCACCAAGTCCGCACAGTATCCGTTCTCCTCATGGCTCGTGGGCGCAATGGTAGCCCCCACACCCGTATCGGCACTGCTCCATTCATCCACCATGGTAAAGGCGGGTGTCTACATAATCGTCAGATTCGCGCCCGTATACGAATACACATACACGGGAATGATGCTCTCGATGGTCGGCGCTTTCACCTTCCTTATCGCATCCGCGGTCGCAATCGGTCAGAGCAATGCCAAGAAAGTCCTTGCATACTCGACCATCGCAAACCTCGGTCTCGTGGTCGCCTGTGCGGGTATCGGAACCGAAGCGGCGATCTGGGCGGCAATTCTGCTGATAATCTTCCACGCGGTCGCAAAGTCGCTCCTCTTCCTCTCGGTGGGTTCGGTCGAGCATCAGAAGCACTCCCGCGACATCGAGGACATGACGGGGCTTATCTCGGACATGCCCAGGATTGCGGTCATGATGCTCATCGGCATTGCGGGAATGTTCCTTGCGCCGTTCGGTATGCTTATCTCAAAGTGGGCGGCGATAGTCGCGTTCATTGACGCAATGAAGCCCTTCGGCGCAATCTACATCATGATAATCGCGTTCGGAAGCGCTCTGACCGTCTTCTTCTGGACGAAGTGGATGGGTAAACTCATAGAGGTAAGACACCCCGTGCCTGCGCTCGAAAAGGAAGCGACGCCGCAGGAGATGTTCTCGCTTTATTTCCTGACGACGCTGACCGTGCTTGCGACGATATTCTTCCCGCTGATATCCTACGATCTCATACTTCCGTATATCGAGGGAATAAGCAGCGCCGTTCCGCTTCTGCTCAGTTCGGGAGACATAATAACAATGTTCATAATGACGGTCACGGTAGTCCTCCTCCCGCTTTCGATGGCGTTCTTCAGCGAGGGGCGGACGATAAAAGGACAGTACATGAGCGGCAGACCCGTGGATGCCGAGCTTAACTTCTCCGGCAGTCTCGGACGCACCATGCACACCGAGGTATCCAACTACTATCTCACGGATTACTTCGGCGAAGAAGAGAACTGCAGATACGGAATAATAATCTCCGTGCTCATACTTGCGGTCTTAGCCGCGGTTCTGGTCTACACCTTCATGACGGGGGCGGTAATATGATCGGCACTGAAACCGGGGCAGTCTACACGTCGGCAATCCTGCAGGTAATCGGCGCAGTTCTCTTCGTTGTGCTTGCGCCCGTCGTCGGCGGAATCATAACGGGACTTGACAGGAAGATAACCGCAAGGATGCAGGGACGCGTGGGTCCGCCCGTGCTTCAGCCCTTCTACGACATCAAGAAGCTCTTCGAGAAGGAGAATATGGTTGTCAGAACCGCGGAGAACTTCTGGGTTTTCGCATACCTCATCTTCATAGTCATCTCCGGCGTTCTGCTCTTCGCAGACAGCGATCTCCTGCTCGTCATCTTTGCACTGACGCTTGCGCACGTATTCCTCATACTCGGCGCCTACTCCACGGGCTCGCCTTATGCGCACGTCGGCGCCGAAAGAGAACTGATTGCGCTCATGTCGGTGGAGCCGATGATTATAGTCGCGGCTGTCGGTCTGTATTGCGTGACGGGCTCGTTTGAGACATACGGCATAGTTGCGGCAGGGGCGCCGCCGGTAATATGGATTCCCGCCATATTCCTCGGAATGGTCTATATCCTCACGCTCAAGCTCGGAAAGTCGCCTTTCGATATCGCGACCTCGCACCATGCGCATCAGGAACTTGTCAAGGGACTTACGACGGAGTTTTCGGGCTCGACTCTCGGCATGATCGAGATTGCCCACCTTTATGAGCTTGTATTTCTGCTGGGCTTCCTGTTCCTGTTCTTCGGGCTGTCAGCGCCGATAATCGGAATAATTGTCCT
>JAFZMT010000241.1 GCA_017553245.1 Methanomicrobium sp. | reverse complement strand
TCGATAAACAGCGAAATCAACGAACAACAAAAAAAAGAGACAACTGAAAAACAGCAAAAAGAACAGCTAAAAAAAAGAAAAAAAGAAAAATTCTCTTTTTTCAATTACTGCCTGCAGGCGCAAGCGTTAATTCCCACTTGCCGTTGCAGATAACGTTTACAAGGTAATTGTTGCCGTCTTCGACTTTGAACGGAATCTTTACCTCACGTGTATTGCCGTTTAACTGCGCATCCGTGAACTTCGGAGTATCCAGCGGGTAAATCTTTCCGTCAAAGCTCATGAGGGTAACCCCGAAATTATCGGCATTTTCGAGCGAGGCGTCTATCTCATAATCGCCCGGATTTATCTGGAAGAACGGACTTGCAGCGTCACCGAGACCTCTTAAGCTGATTGGAGGAATCGCGTTGATTGCAAGCGGCACCTTCACGTCTGCCTTCCAGTCGCCGGTCGTGTCTATCGTAAAGGCGGTCTCAATGTCCTGCGGGACGTAGAAAGCCTGCGACCAGATGTAGGGGGTTCCCGCGCCTTTGCCGGCATCGCCGGTGTATGCAGCCTTAGCCTCGTTGCTGAGGGCGTTTTCGAAAACGAAGATGGCATCGCCGGTTCTGATAACCACGGACGAATCCGCATATTTCGGCTGTGTGAACGTAAGCATGCGGACAATGCCGCCCTTGAGGTTGACGGAGACGTCGCGGTCGCCGCTGCCCTCGAATTCGGTATCTACCTTGTAATCCGATGAATCGGGTGTTGCGGTCTGCGTCGGCGTTACGGTCTGAGTTGCGGCTGCAGCGGTTGCCTGCCCTGTCGGAACGCTCGTTGCCGGCGTTGTCTGTGTTGCCGCAGGCGTCTGCGTGCCTGTCTGCGTCGCGGCGTTCTGAGTGCATCCCGCGACAAGGAGGAATGCGATAAGAAGAACCGCGAGTATTACTGTTATTCCTGAGAATTTTATTTTCATATCCATTAATTGAGTTTATTTGATTATATACATGTTACACGGCATTTACGGCTGCATCCTTTCGGTGCCGACTATGTCCTTAAAGATCTCCTCATCGTCGAGCGGCTCGCAGAAGCGGCTGAAGAAGCGGTTTATGTTCTTTATGTCCCGAATCAGATATCTTACGGCACCAGGGTGTTCGGGCAGGACTGCCTGTCCCATATCGATTATAATGTGTTTTTCGCCGTCGAAGAGGATGTTGAACTCGGAGAGATCGGCGTGGACGAGGCTTGCTTTATTAAAAAGCGTCTTCATATCGGCGATAATCGCATGATAGATCTCCTCGCCCTGCGATTTTGTGAAATCGGCCGCCGCCTGACGAAGCTGCGGGTATGCCGTCCCCGTTTCTTTGTCGCCGCAAAACTCCATGAGGAGAATGTTGCGGTCGAAGAAAAACGCCTGCGGGCAGTTTATTCCGGCATCGCGGGCGCGGATGAGGTTTGCGTATTCCTTCTTCGTCCACGCGAATATGAACTCCTTCTTTGACTTGCGAATCGATGAAAAACGCGGGTCGCCTGCCATGTATTCGCCCATTGTGTTGAAATTTGCGGACTGAATGCGGTATATCTTGAGCGCCGCCGCAACCCCGTCGCCGTCTTCGGCATAAAAGACGTTTGCCTCCTTTCCCGTCGAAATCGAGCCGCCGATTTCCGAGATCTTCCCTTTGTTTACGAGTTTGTAGAGGGCAAGAAGGGTCTGGTCGTCGAAGACATTCTCCATCACCTTGAAGTTGTCGGCGTCGCGGATGGTGATCCCTTTTTTCTCGACAAGTCTGTCGAATTTCTCAATCAGTTTTGCCGTGCCGATATCGTCGTCCCCTATACCGGTGCCACTGTTTCGGTTTGAGTTTCTGCCCATTTTGCCCATATTATCTGTTTTGCCCTGCTTTCAGTGCTCTCCGTTATGCTTTGTCCTTAACTTCGGTGAAGAGCCTTCTTATCTCCTCAATCATGCCGATTTCGCCGACGATAATCGCGGTATCGCCTTCGTAGAGCACGGTATCGCCGTCGGGGGTGAGTTCGGCATCCGCATCGCCGAATCTCTTGACGGCGACGACCGACACGCCGTATTTACTGCGGATTGAGACCTCGGAAAGTCTTTTGCCGCAGATGTAGGAGTTTTTGCCGACGGCGATCTTCTTGATGCTGTTCTTGGATTTCGGCATGTTCCTGTCCGCCGTCTGAATCATCTGTAGCAGGGGGTGGAATACGAAATTGTTCGCGGCATTCGAGACGTGAATCGTTTCTTCGGCGCTTTCTATCATCGGTTTTTCGAGATAGCGGTCGTAAAGTTCCCACCTCATCTGTTTAACGCAGAGATCAAGTTCTTTCTGCAATTCCGGCGTAATAGTGCTGCCGTTGATGACGGTGCGCTTGAAGATCTCAATCGCCGATTCTCTCTCGTCGACTATGACCTCATCCGTGCCGAGACGGTAGAGTTCGGCGATATCGGCGATGAATCTGACGCGGGCGATGATGTAGATATTCGGGTTGAGCCTTCTTGCGGTCGTGATAATCGCCTTTGTCACTTCGCCGTTGGGTATGGTGACGACAATCGAGCCTGCTTTGCTTACCTTTACGTGATTGAGTATCACATCGTGGCTTGCGTCGCCGTATATTATCTCCTCGCCTTTCTTTCTCTCCGCCGCCACGGTTACGGGGTTCATCTCGAGGATAACGTATTTCAGACCTGTCTTCTTGAGCGCTCTTACGACGAACTGACCGCAGATTCCGTAGCCGACGACGATAACGTGCTTTTTGTATCTGTCGGCATACCTTGAGCGCATTGCGGCTGAAGCGTCTGTGGAAGAGGGGGCGGCGGATGCGGCAGAGGCTGCGGTTGCAGTGGCAACGGGGGTGTCCGTTGCGGCAGTTGCGGATTTGACGCGGGCTGAGCCGCTCTCTTCCTCCCCATACTCCCTTTCTTCCCCTTCATCCTCATCGCAGATATCTGCGCAGCAGACGCCGCCGTTTACCGTCCTTTCCTCCTCCTCGGATATCGGCATGTATTTTTTGACAACCGTCGGAGCGAAATTCACGATATACGGCGTTACAGCCATCGTCATTATAGAAACCGTGAGGAATATCTGATAGGTTTCGTTGTTGACAATTCCCGCTTCAAGACCGGAAACGCCGAGAATGAACGAGAACTCACCTATCTGAGAGATTCCCACCGCCGAGAGGAAAGCCACCGCAGACATTACGCCGATTACCTTCAGACTTAAGAAGTTGATGACCGTCTTGCCGAGGATGAGAACGGCGGCGATTGCCGCGAGTGCAAGCAGATTGGATGTCAGATACGTCAGATTCAGCATCATTCCTACCGAGACGAAGAAGAAACTCGTGAGAATGTCGCGAATCGGCATCACCTGCCCGATTATCTCGTAGCTGTATTCAGACTCCGATATGGCAACGCCGGCGAGGAAGGCGCCGAGTGCGAGGGAGACGCCGTTGAGCGACATGAGCCACGCAATTCCGAAGCAGATGACCACCGTTGTTATTACAAAAAGTTCCTGATTCCTGAATGACGCGACCTTTGTCAGGAGACGGGGGACGAAGATGATTGCGGCGACGAGGACAAATCCGAGAAGAACAAGTCCCGCTCCGAGATTGAGGAGTTCAAAGCCCAAATCTTTGGCGGATGTGCCCGCAATTATCGGGACAAGCAGCATCATGGGGATGACGCAGATGTCCTGGAAGATGAGCAGTCCCAGAGCAATCTTTCCGTGATGGCTGTCGATATCGCCGCTCTGCTGGTAAAGGCTCATTATTATTGCCGTTGATGAAGGAGCGACCAGAAATCCCGCAAATATCGCGGTGTTTGAGGGAAAACCCAGTATGACGAGTATTGACCAGACAACCGCCGCCGTAAGACACAGCTGGAGGGCGCCGCCGATGAGGACGACCTTCTTCATGCTGAGGAGGTTTTTGAGCGAAATTTCAAGTCCGATTGTGAACATCAGGAGGATTACGCCGAGTTCGGCAAGCAGGGACACCTCGGATTCGTTGATGATTCCCAGACCGTAAGGACCGACGACAATGCCCGTGAGGAAATAGCCTATTATGACAGGCATTTTTACACGCCTTCCGAGCATCAGAATTGCCAGAGCACAGGCTAATATGATGAAAACCGCGGTTATCAGTTCAAGTTCGGTATTCATGAAGTCTTATGCTCCCCGATTTTGTCGCGCCGTTCGCAGAGCCGTTCGCGGCGTTTTGCGCCGGCATTAATTTCCGCTTATTATTTGGTTGCGGTGTAATATATTTGTGAATATTCTGACAGAAAATTATCGGTACAAATTATTTATATCTATCAGATTGCGGTGAGACCGCGGTCTGAAACCGTGAGAAAGTCGTGAGAAAATCGCTGGAAATATGCGGGAGAGTCACGATAAAATTGCGGGGATATTGCAGGGAAATTGCGTGAAAAATGCCTGAAACGGCGTTTAAAAAATGGGAATTTTGGGGATTGACCGGGGGATTTACATCTGGTTTTCGTTCACGAAGTCCATCGTGAGCGCATCCGAGGGGATGAGGTATCCGATAATCTTGGTCTTGTCGTTGTTGGCGTAGACCATGATTCTCTGACCGTTCTTGGTGTTGAAGTTGTAGTAATCGCCGCTGTATACCGTGTATACGTTCAAGTCGTCGTGGACTGTCTGATACATCTGTTCAAATGACTTGTAGTTGTCGTAATCGCTTCCGAGTTCCTTGAATGAGCCGTCTTTAATCACATAGGCTTCTCCGTCCCTGCCCTGCATGAGGTTTCTTGTGAGGTAGCGCTCGGTCTTGGGGTTATATTCGCCGATGAGCTTCATTGTGCCCTTGCCGTTTGTGACAATCATGCCGGCGGTATACTTGGGTCCGTTTGTTTCCGCGGGCTTTTCTGTGGGCGCCGCCGTCTGAACTTCGGTGGGCGCGGTTGTGTCCTGCGGCGCTGCCGTGGGTGCCTGTGTTGCGGACGTTGCCGGTGCGTTGTTAGCCGTGCATCCTGCGGTGAGGATTAAGGCTAAAGCCGCGATAACGAGCAGTACTGATAATACCGTAATCTTTGCGGATACTTTTGATTTCGCTTTTGAATTCGTCATGTTTTACTCCTTTAGGACTTTTAAGACCTGATTGATTTGATTACACTTATTGATTTGATTACACTTTTGATTTGATGATACCGATTGAATTGCACTGACAGATTTGATCAAACCGTTAACGGTTTGCAATTAACTTCTGTATTTACAATCCTAAATAATCTCTTGCGGGTGCAAGGACCTCGACGATTCCTTCCGTGCATGCGGCTTTAAGGTCGGCGGGGTGAATCTTTCCTTCTCCGTAGAGCTTTTCGCATTCCTCGTAGGATGTGAACTCCATGTCGCCGCCGAACTTCTCGGGGCGCTTTAAGGTGACGGTGTCGAGGCGCGGGAAGACATGGTATTTCAGGACCTGTAATATCGGGTTTTCCTCGACTTCCGGCGGGCAGAACGCCTTCTTCATCTTCTTTCTGATGTCGTCTTCGGTGTCGGCGACGGAGATGTAGTTGCCCTCGGAGGAGGACATCTTCTTGCCGTTTAAGCCGTTGATAATCGGCGTGTGCATACAAAGCGGCGCTTTCGCTCCGATTGTGGGGAGGTATTCGCGGGCGAGCATGTGGATTTTTCTCTGGTCAATGCCGCCTAAGGCAAGGTCGACGCCCAAGGTGTGGATGTCGACCATCTGCATAATCGGGTAGACCATCTGGGAGACATGGGGTGCGTCCATGTTTCTGCCGACCTCATCCATGCTTCTTGTGGCACGGTTGAGGGTAATCTGCTGTGCGAGTCTGAGCGTGTTTATCTGATAGTCTTTGTTTAACTGAACGTCGGTTCCGAGGACGAACTCGACGTTCTTTCCTTTGAGACCCACGGCTTCAAAACAGCGCCGGTTGTATTCGGCGAGTTCGGCGACCCTCTCCATTGTTCCTTTCTTGTTGAGGAAGGCGTGAAGGTCGGCAAGGAGGACTTTGACCTTGAAGCCTGCGTCGCGGAGGTCCATGAGTTTGTTGATTGTGACGAGGTGTCCGAGATGAATCTCGCCGGACGGTTCATATCCCGTATATACGGATTTTTCGGGCTGAGCAAGTACGGCTCTCAATTCATCTTCTGTGACGATCTCTACTGTATTTCTTGTTGCAAGTGTGTATGCGTCCATATTTATGCCTGTATTATTGGCACTCAGTTAGGATAATATTTATTCTCGGCGGCAATTATATTCGGTTATTTCGGATTCTTTTCGGATTAATTTATTCTTCGATATCCCGCCCAGGCAATTAATGCAATGCCGACTGAAGCAATTATGCAGACTGTTTCACCCGATGCCGTCTGCGGACTTGTCTGCTGTGGCTGAGGGCTTTCTGTGTCGTCCGTGCCGTCACTGCCGCTGTTGCCGCTTATGTCGTCATCGACATAGTTTTCATCACGGATTGTCACAATTTTTATGACTCCTTTATTATCAACACCGTCAGCCCAGACTATTGTGTTTTTAGATATACGAACATCCGCTCCATTTATGTCATTTATTTCGGCGACAGAATACTCTTTATTGTCTTTCAGATTGTAAAGATACAGCTTGTAATTGGATTTATTCCTGTTATCGCACCAGACAATATGATCCTTATCGATTGCTAATGAGGTAATTTGTGCGTTCGGTGATGCAATTACGGATGTCGTGTTTGTCGAAATGTCGGTCATGTGAACTTCCTGATTCACATTATACCGATCTTTCAGATAAGAATCAAAGTCGGGGTCAAATATATAGACAACATTACTGCCCGAGATATCTGGATAGTAGTAAATTCCTTTAGTTTCATCACCTATCTGGTGAAACTCCCCCGTATTAATATCAAGATAATGGACAGATTCTCTCATAAGACCGTATCTGCTGTCATCAAAGACAACAATATTGCCGTTGATTTTTGCGTTAACCTGATGGACAGGGAGTCTGTAGCGCTTAAAGTTTGCACCCGCGTCCGTTGATATGCAAATGTCGGGCTCTTCGTCGCCATCAGGAAAGTTTCTGCCTGTATATACAATCGTTTTACCCTCAACTGCGAGTCCGTCAGGGTAAGACTGCGGCACGGATAATTTTCTTAAAGACTTTGATGCTGTATCATATGACCTGATATCAGGATCATATGATCGTAAATCAGGATTTACTACCCAGTAAACAGTGTTTCCCGATATTGCGAGAGGGTGGTGTCCTTTCGCATCGGACATGTCTTCAAAGGTCAATTCCGTCAGTTTATCGGTGCTGATATTATAGAAATAAAGTCTTGACCATCTATCGTTTTTGTCGAAATATTTGTTAATGTCGAACTCCGATATGAACATGTTTCCCGAATCAATGACATAGTTGAGATATTCCGCACCATCGGCAGCAAATATCGTTTTTTCTCCAGAGAGTTCCAGAGCTGATACCGTAAAAGTGCATAAAGAAAGCAATAAGAGTATCAGGGACAGAATCCCGGGCAATTGTGATGTTGTAAATTTCATGGTTTTTTGTATCGTATCTATCCGATATATACCATCTCTGATCCCTCTCAAACAATTAACTGTTTCTTATACTGATTTTTACTGCCGTTTATTTTTACTCCGGCTGATTGTTTGAGAGGGATCAGAGAGCGGTTATTTATCGGCGCGATATATGATGATATGTCAAGAAAAATTTTGACAGGAAATGTCTATGGAAAAAACTACAAAGTATGTAATTGCCGGAGTATTACTTCTCTGTGCAGTATTAATCTGTTCGCCGGTAAGCGCTTTAAAAGCCGAGGCGACCGATGAGCAGTTAAAGATAATGAATGAGCTTGAAGGTACTGACATTACCATAGGAGAGTACATGCAGAAGGTCTGGCCAGAGTTCTACGCCGAGATGAGCGATGAGCAGAAAG
>JAFZMT010000240.1 GCA_017553245.1 Methanomicrobium sp. | reverse complement strand
GGCAGCGGCATCTCCCATACGGATGCGACACAGAAAACACAGATCGTCAGCACAATCGGAGACTCCACCTTCCTGCACACGGGAATCCCGGGGCTTATCAACGCCGTTTACAACGGAGCAAACCAGACCGTGGTAATCCTCGATAACAGAATTACGGCGATGACCGGACATCAGCCCAACCCGAACACGGGAATCACGGCAAAGGGGGAGATTTCGCCGGCAATCTCCCTCGAAGCCATCTGCCGTGCCTGCGGTGCGACCTTCGTCGAGACCGTTGACCCCTATGACCTCCTTCTGCTCCTTCAGACATTTACAAAAGCGAAGGACAGAAAGGGCGTTAAAGTCGTCATCGCAAGGCAGCCCTGCGTTATCGCCGCAAGGAAGAGCGGACTTAAGCGCAGAAGGCTCACGGTTAACCCCGATGCCTGCATAGGCTGCAAGGCATGTGTCAGATTCGGTTGCCCCGCAATCGAGTTCTTCGACAATAAAGCCTCAATCACCGAACTTTGCAGCGGATGCGGAATCTGCGCGGAAATATGTCCCAAATCAGCCATATCGCAGGAGGTAATCTGAATGGCGGCAAAAGGCTCCGGGGAAAGCGGCAGCTTTGATCTGCTCATAGTTGGCGTCGGCGGTCAGGGAACCATACTTGCGTCCAACATCATAGGCGAGGCGTGCATACTCGAAGGGCGCAATGTCCGTTCCGCCGAGACACACGGCATGGCTCAGAGGGGCGGCAGTGTCGAGACGCATATCAGAATTGACGGCAGATACGGTCCGCTCGTCCCGACCGGCGGTGCGGACATGATCATCTCGTTTGACCTTCTGGAAGCCCTGCGCTATCGCCATTTCCTTAAAAAAGGCGGCACAATCGTTTCCTCCGGCGGAATCACAGTCCCGATATCCGCATTCCAGAACAACCTCGAGATTCCGTCCGCGGATTGGATAAAGGAACAGATGTCGGATATCAGACTGATTACGGTCGATGCCGAAAGCCTTGCCAAAGAGGCGGGAAGTATTCTCTCACAGAATGTCGTGATGCTGGGCGCCGCCGCCAAACTGCTTCCTATTAAGAAAGATTCGCTTCTCAAAGCCGTCGTCGAACTTGTCCCCAAGAAGACGGTCGAGATAAATAAGAAGGCGTTCCTGCTGGGATACGAGAGTGCTAAGACTCTCATTTAATCTCATATACTTTCATTTACTCTCATCTGACTTTTTTTGCGGTATTTTATGGTATCTTGCGTGAATGATGCAGTCCGCATTTTTGTAAGATCGCAAGAGTTTAAAAAGAATTAAAATGTGACAGGAAAAAGTACTAAGCATGAATGACCGACATATTTACGCCGGCGCCATACTTGCGGCTGTGAGTCTGACTGTCTCATGCATTCTGGTAACAGGGATAATTCTTGCCAGAAATGCGGGATACGATATCCAATCATGGGTGGCATACGCGCTTATCGGCATGGCACTTCTTCTTATTGTTGGAATATTTACAATAATCTACAGACTGAATACGAAAGAGAGTGCGGAGAGCACGCCTGCGGTATCCGCGGCTAAATAACGATAACGCCCTCGATTACCAAATCACAATCAAATTAATACAAATACAAAATTCCCACACCGTTTTTATGACGACATTAAAGATCGCTCTTGCTCAGTTGAGTCCCGCAAAAGACAATATTGAAAAGAACATTGAAACCGCCGTTTCCTGCATTAAAACCGCCGCGAAGAGCTATGCGGACTTAATCATCTTTCCCGAGCAGTTCGTCAACTGCTGGGATCCGATATGTAACCGATACTCCAGAAAAGAGCAGGAAAATATAGTAACGGCGCTTAAGAACGCCGCCTGCGAAAACGCCGTTGCGGTCCTGGGCTCGTATTACAAAGGTTCGGATTGTAAAATGTGCAATGCGGCGGCTGAAGATGCGGGTGAAGAGCACGACAGG
>JAFZMT010000025.1 GCA_017553245.1 Methanomicrobium sp. | reverse complement strand
AGGACAATGGCTTCCACGAGCGGGTCGTCGGCGGCATTTCTTATCAGTGAGCCGATATATTCGCTGTGAGCCCCCGTCGGGGAGTTGCCCGGGTTTATCTCACCCTCGATTCTGATTACCTTGACGCTCCCGGTGCTCCCCGGCGACCACAGCAGTGATAAAACAATCAATGCGACAAGGGCAATGACGATACCGGCCGCGAAGTACATTGCCGCGGTTTTCTTTGAGGTGCCGCTTCCTGCACCGTTTCCTGTGCCGTTACTTCCCTTATTTTCTATTTTTTCAATCTCGGATTCAAGCCATGACATGATATTTTTCCGACAGTTAGTTTTGTTCAATATGTTATTTTTGTCCGATATTGCCGTATTTGTATCTGCGCCGATATCCCGCGTTTATATAGTGTTATCGTCCGATAAGTTCTGATTTAGAGGTATGACTCCCGATTCAGTACAACACATCATACTCCGTGACCAGATTGGTGCCGCAGAGGTAGTGATTCTTCAGATTCAGCTTAAACATCTCGTCTTCCGAGTCGATATGCATTCCGCCGACAAGCGACGGGGTGTCCGAGCCGCCGACTATGAAAGGCAGGTGAATGAGCCTTATCTCGTCGACAAGCTTCTCCTGAAGCATGTAGTAGTTCAGTGTCGGACCTCCCTCGACGATAAGCGATTTAATGCCGTAATCGCGGACGAGCAGATCCATAAGTTTCACGATATCGATTCTGCTTTCGCCGCAGACGACAACATCGGCGCCTTTTGCACGGATTGCGTCAACCTTCTCCTTCGGCGCCTCCGCGCTTACCGCAATTATCGTCTTGGCATCGCTTCCGAGGACATTGGAATCGAGAGGAATATCCGCTCTGCTGTTTGGGATTACACGAATCGGGCTTTCTCCTTCGACTCCGCGCACGGTCAGAAAAGAGTTGTCTATCTTGATGGTATTGGATCCGACCATGATGGCGTCATACTCGGCTCTTGTCCTGTGAAGAAGTATCTCGGTCGCCTTATCCATGTATTTCATCAGGATTTTGCTGGACGCTCCTTTTTTCAGCGTCAGTTTGCCGTCGGCGGTTATCTCTGACATCATCAGGATATGCGGTTTAATATATTCCTGCGCCATGTATGTATCTCAATATGAATTTATGACACCGTATTATTTAAGTAGTTGGTCATTTCTCTGCGGACCGCCGGTCGCGGGGAATCGCGGACAATAAGTGAAATCTATATCTCTTTGATTCCAATATATTATCATGAATATTACCGCGCTGCGACCAAAATTTATCGGATGTCTCGAGCCCATAGCCGATATATTCATAAAACTTCGGTTTACGCCGAATATGGTCTCCTGTACGTCCCTAATATGCGGTCTTGCATGCGCATATCTCTTCTTCTGCCGCGAGTTTGCAATCGGCGCCGTGCTCCTTTTAATCTCGGCGATTCTCGATCTCGTCGACGGCACGGTTGCCAGAAAGACGGGGCGTGAGAGCAAGTTCGGCGCCGTCTTCGACTGGATCGTCGACAAATACGTCGACAGCCTTGTGCTTCTGGGCGTCGGCATGTCGGGGATTGCGATTATAAGCCCCTATCTGCCGCTGGCGCCGGAGCAGACCGTTTATGCCGACCTCTTCGTTGTCGCTCTTGCGATCATCGGCTCGCTCATGAATACCTTCATCAAACCCGTTACCTATGCCGAGGTCGGTTTTGAGAAGAGGGAGGACGGTAAAATAGACGATCCGCTGGAGCGTGTCGGCTTCTTCGGAAGACCGGAGACGATTCTTCTCCTCATCTTAGGCGGTCTGAGCGGTTTTATCGCCCCAGCGGTTATCATCATCGCCGTCTGCACGAATCTTTCGGCATTCCAGAGAATTATCTATCTCTATCTGCATCTCAAGTGAGAACACGGATTATACGTGATGCGAATATCATAAGCTGACGCTTCAATCACGTGAGGAATGAGGGATAATTCGATTCAATATCTCTTTTTTTGACTGACTCTTCGACTGAAAATATACTGAAAAATGAATGTGTATTATCCGACAGGTATTCCGCATCGGTCGGTTATATGCAGGTTATGCCGGTTTTATTTTAGATTGATTATATGTGGGGTTATCTTATTTTCTGCCCGTCCACTCTCTT
>JAFZMT010000239.1 GCA_017553245.1 Methanomicrobium sp. | reverse complement strand
AAGCTTTCGTTGCTGCAGTTCTTGGAGGAATTGGTTCAGTTCCTGGAGCTATGGTTGGCGGTGTAATTCTTGGTATAGCGGAAACAATGACAAAGGCTTACATTTCATCTCAGTATGCTGATGCAATTTCTTATCTTATTTTGATTGTTATTCTTCTTGTAAAACCAGCCGGACTTTTGGGAAAGAAGAAGGTTGTTAAGGTTTAAGGAGGATAAGAATATGAAAGATAAGTTTGTTAGAAATACAATAATTCTGGCAGCAATTGGACTTGGCTGTGTTTTAATTCCTTCTGGTCTTATTACATTAAAATCCTTTTTCTGGGAATTTCCTGTTGGTATTGATGCTTACTGGGCACAGATTCTGACTCTGGCCGGCGTAAATGCAATTATGGCTTTGAGTGTAAACGTTGTCTGTGGTATTACAGGTCAGTTAAGTCTGGGACAGGCTGGTTTTCAGGCAATCGGAGCTTTTTTTGAAGGATTTGTCATTTGTTGTTACAAATAGTTCAGATAGGTGTTACTCCGTGTGACTTAATATTCGGAACATTGAAAAAAAGCCCTGCGCTTTTAATGAATATTGCTTTACCGCATTCAATTTCAGAAACGGTTTGATAAAAAAGTAAATTTTTCGTAATGCGGAAGTTCGTTTACGTGATCCGTGATTCCGATTACGGCAGACCGGTTTATCTTGTTGAGTGTTTATATTGTGTTGAGTGTTTATATTGTCATCTTTATTTTTGATACATAATGCGGATCAGTAATATTCGTAATCCGCGACCTTCAGAAGTCCTTTGCCGCGGTTGGCGACATCGCCTTTGAATACCGAGAATGTTGTTCCGTCTATGACCTCTTCGCCCTCGTATGAGAAAGCGGGAGGCATCTGATAGGCTTTGCCGTGAATCTCGGCAACGCCGTCCTTCATGTTTCCGCAGGGACGCACGCAGTCGCCGCAGACGACAAATCTGCCGCCCTTCATGTCGACACCCGCCATGTCGCCGCATGAACCGCGGATTATCAGTTCGCCGCCGGCAAGACATTCGCCGCAGTAATCACCGGCATTGCCCATGACCTCGAGAACGCCGCCCTTCATACCCGTCTTGACACCGCGGTATCCGGCACCGCAGTAGTGCGAGGCATCCCCGTGGCAGAGGATTCTGCCGCCGTTCATCTCACGTCCCAGCCAGCCGTCGGCATTACCCTTTATCTCGATGAAGCCGTCGCTCATGAAGTTGCCGCAGTGCATACCGATATTGCCTTCGACCGTTATTTTGCCGCCGTCCATATACTCGCCGACGCGTTTTACCGTCCAAAGCGACTCGCCGCAGAGGATTATCTCAACGTCTTCGGCACTCTGCGCATCGCCTGCGACCTCGAGATCAAAGAAATCGGTCAGAAGGATCTCGCGGTTGCCCTCCCAGACGGTGAGTGACTTCCAGCCGTCGCCGACGAAGTTCTTCGGCACTATGCACTCGGCTTCCACGGAGATATTGGGTGTCTCGCGATCCTTTATTGTAAGTTTAACGGTTCTCATAAACGGTATCTTTCAGTATTGGCTATAATCCTAAAAAACTTTACCCACGTTACACAATTAGACGCTTAAACGCTTACACATTTACAAGCTTACACGCCGCACAATTATGCGGCGGCAATGCTGCGGCAATGCGGCGTCACCGTACCAAATCTTATATCCAAATCCCGCATATTTGATCTTATGGCTGAATACGAGGTAATGGCGGCATTCTTCCTCTCCGAACTCCACCAGAAATATGAGGAGAATGTCACGGAATTAGGGCATATCAGAGAGATTGTCGAAGGCATAAGAGAGGATGCCTCAAAGCTCAAGGGGCTTTCGGGTGACAGCCTGAGCGAAGCCGCGGACGGTCTCGAGGCAACCGCCGAGAGCGTAGCCCTGCGCATTAAGGATGTCGAGGATTTCCTTCAGTTTTATCTTAAAGACAAGAACTCGGTCGGCGTAGTTCTTCTCGAAAGGGATGCATACATGAAGATTAATCAGATTCTGCGCTGGAACAAGGCGGATGTCCGCGAACTCAAGCGCTGGATTAACGATCTCAAGGAGATCTGTGTGAAACTTAACCGCAACCCGCATGATCTCATGAGTTTCAGAAGACTGCCGACAATCGAGATGCCCGAGGTCGCAATTAAGTATCCGGCATGGGCTATGGACAAGAACGGATACTGTATTGTCGGACCCGAATATGACGAGATTATGCATATCGATGAGGTCATGGACGCAATGGAGGAGGGAACGAACCCCTTCCCCGTTCACCCCGTCAGCACTCATCTGGCATAATCATAATTACTCAAAACGGGTGAAAATCAAAATCCAAATCACATATCACCAAAACCAAAACATTTTTTCACCGTAATTTTTTCAGCAATCACTATATATCCGCAGGTCTTACATTTTCCCGATGATTCAAAAAATCCGCCTTTACGGCGATCCCGTTCTCTTCGAGAAGTGCGAAACCGTTGTGTCAATCGGCGACAGTGAGAAAGCGATTCTTGAGGACATGTGGGACACCATGCTTCACAATAACTGCGTGGGGCTTTCGGCACCGCAAATCGGCACAGCCAAGCGGCTTTTCGTCATAAACGCCGGCGGAGTCTCCATCCGCGGCGCAAACCCCGAGGTCTTAAGCGAGGGCGTGATGTCGGAAGACATGGAAGGGAGTCCCTGCATCCCGGGAATTCATCGTCCTGTAAGACGCCCGAAGAAGATTGTCTGCCGCTATCTTGACGAAAGCGGCAAAACCGTGGAATGCGAACTCAAAGGACTTGCGGCACGGGCATTTCTGCACGAGAAGGATCACCATGACGGGAAGATGTTCATAGATCACTTAAAGCCGTTCCAGAGAAAACTCATCCAGAGGGATCTGGACAGAATAAAGCAGGAATATGAGCGAAATTCCGATTGAAATCAGGAACCGGACAGGTAAATAGAACAGAGCAGATCTATCAGTAAAAATCAGTAATATCTCAAAAAATACGAATGATCGGAGAGATCATTCAGTAATTCTCATTCAATAATCGTTTCTTCGCCGGCAACCGACGCGGCATAGCCGCCCATGGTATTGATACGCTCTTTATACTCATCCGAGGATATGACATCGATGAGCGTCTGTATCCTCTTATCCGCCATCTCGGTATCCCGTATTGCAAGTTCATAGCGTGCAAAGTCGGCGGCGACAAACTCAAGCCCGCAGGACTTTGCTATGCTGCGCGGGACAAAACAGCACCCGCATCTGCCGTTTACGACCGAGACCGCCGCTGCCATCTCGCCCGCAAATATGATGTCCGGGCGCTTCAGATTGTCGGAGAAGGCATCTTTTTCGCACAACTCTCTATCGACAAGCAGTTTTCTGAGAATCAGTTCAGACTCGGAGTCCTTTGGCTGTGAGGCGAAGATAAGTTCGCCGTCCGTGAGCGCTTTGAGTGTCTCTTCAATAGGCATCGATTTGCGCATCGCAAAGCCGTATTCGATACCCGCGGCGGCAATCAGGTGAACGCGGGTCTGCGGCAGGTAACGTTTTACCGCCGCCGTGTTGTAGCCGCCGTCGGGACTTAAGGAGTGAAGCGGCGCACAGTGGCAGATATCCTTCTTCAGAGCGATAACGCCGCCCATGTTGCCGGAATTATAGATATGAAGGATTACGCCCTTCTCTCTGAGCAGTTCGGAGAGAGCGCCCAGCGCCGGGTCGGTCATTCCGATTACGAGAAGGGAGCGGTCGGCATACTCAAGCGGCTGAGTGAGGCAGACGCTTACGCTCTCACCCGCGGAATATCCTTCAAGCTGTGCGGGAATGCGCAGATATGCGTTGGATTTCAGAGTCGCGGTCTGCACACCCGCACCGCGTGACTGCTGTGCCGCATAATAGACATCGCCTTTTTTGGCGACGGAGAGCAGGACGAACTCATCGAATCCGACATTCGAGGAGAGATCGGCTGTGAGAACGGCGTCGGTTCTGCCGCAGTCAAAGCCCGTGTATCCCCACGAATCCAGAAGCGGACCCACGACCTCACGCAGAACGACCTGCGCCGAGATGGGATAACCCGGAAGTCCGATAATGGGCTTATCCTTAATTCTGCCGAGAATCATCGGCTTTCCGGGCATGATTCCGATGCCGTGGAATATGAGTTCGCCGAGTTCGGCGATGACGCTGCCCGTGAAGTCCTTTGTTCCCGCGGATGAGCCTGCCGATACGATAACGATATCGTTCTCATCGACCGCTTTTAAGATTGCGTCGCGAATCTTTTCTGGTTCATCGGGCGTCATCGGATAGATGACGGGTTTTACGTGCCGCTCCTTGAGCCATATCGCCGCCATGGGAATATTGCTCTCGACGACCTGCCCGGGCTTTGGGATCTCGCCTATCTTAATCAGTTCACTGCCCGTGGGTATAAGCCCCGCCGTGATTTTGTGCACGGGAATCTCGGAAAAACCGTAGGTTCCCAGAGCGCCGCAGTCAAACGGGCGGATTTTGTGCCCCGCGGGTATAATGAGGTCGCCTTTTTTGATGTCCTCACCCGCGGCTCTGACATTCTGCCAGGGTCTTGCGGCTTTTCTCACAAGAATTCCGTCGTCCCAGTCAGTCCACGTATCTTCGATCATTATGACCGCATCATATTCGGGCGGGACGTGGTTGCCCGTGTTTACACGGAGATAATTTGTCAACTTTACGGGCAGCTGCTCGTTGGCGCCGACGGTCTCCGCACTTTTTACGGCAATTCCGTCCATTGCCGAGACGTTAGCGGGCGGCACCGAATAGCCCGCACGAAGCGACTGAGCCGATATTCTGCCGCAGGCGTCGAGAAGCGGTACAGTCTCGCGGTTTTTTTCACCGTCAGGTCTTGCAAAAGAGGATTTGACGGTCGCGATTGCCTCCTCAAGACTGATCTGATTGAGGTAACGGGTAACCCGCGGGTTTTTTGCCTTATCTGTGTTTGCTTTATCTGTGTTTGCCTTACCTGCGTCTACCACATGAACACCTCCACAACCTCGCCCGCCTCAAGCCCTTCGCAGCCCGCGGCGATTTTTACGACGCCGTCGCTCTCGACTATCGTATTCAAAAGCCCCGATTTACCGAAGAGCGGCTCGGCAAGCCCGTCTTCGGTGATGCGGACGCGGACATACTCCTCGCGCCCCTTCTCCGAGGCGATATTGGTCAGGAGCTTTGCGCTCCTCAGAGTGCCGTTCTCTTTCTCAAGACCGCAGAGTTTTCTGAGCATATGCCTTACAATGACCGAGAGGACCATGTAGGTCGCCGCAGGATGACCCGGGATGCCCACAACCGGCGTCTCGCCAATCTTTCCGATAATCGTGGGTTTTCCGGGCGCAAGCGCAACGCCGTGCACGAGGACTTCGCCGACGCCGTAGATTGCCTGTGCGGTAACGTCCTTTAAGTCCTTGGAACTGCCGCCGGAGACAAGAATAAGGTCGCATTTGTCTTTGGCATCATTAAGAAGCGCTTTGAGTTCCTCGCAGTCATCGCGGACGATTCCCAGACGCCGCGGAATGCAACCCGATTTTTTGGCAAACGCCGAACAGAGATAGCTGTTGACATCGCGGATCTGACCGATATCGGGGACGGTGTCGACGTCGACGATCTCAATGCCGGTTGATATGATTCCGATTACGGGCTTTCTCTTTACCGGAACCCGTGCACAGCCGATGGCGGCGAGCGCACCTATATCCGAAGCCGTAAGGACTTTTCCCGCCTTATAGACGACGCTGTCCTTCTTAAAGTCCTCACCCCTGCAGATGACGTTTTCGCCGGGGGCAACGGGACGCTTTACGAGGATGTCCCCCGCAACCTCGTCGGTATACTCAAGCATGACAACCGCATCGGCGCCCGCGGGCATTCTGCCGCCGGTTGGGATATTCAGGCATTCTCCTTTTACTATACTCCTGTCCTCGCCGATACCCATTGGGATTCTGCCGGCAAGCCTGAGCATGACGGGCATGTTGTCCGTCGCCGTCACGGTCTCGGATGCGATTACGGCATACCCGTCCTTCCACGACTTGTCAAAACCCGGGATGTCTATGTCGGATACGGCATCCTCCGCAAGGATTCGCCCGTATGCATCCTCAAGATCCACGTTCTCGGAATCGACGACGGGCACTATGCTCTCCGCAATCTTCACTGCCTCGCTGACCGCGATAACTTTCAGAAAACTTCCGCTCAATTTTTTGTCTCCGTATATCTGCTGAAACGATTTGATAATTGGATAATTGGATGATTGGATGATGGATGATTGTGATTGGTTAATTGTTGATTGATGACTGTAGTGTGATTATTGGAGGTGATTTTGTTTTTACGGCATATTATACGGCATTTCGTGACTTTCGGAATATTCAATGAAAAATTTAAAGATAGACGTATAGGGCAATTTCCGTATCCGAATCGCTCCTGTGGAAACTGCCCCGAAATGCCTTTTAATTTGCTTTACTTTTTGCTTTACTTTTTGCGTTACTTTTCCGCATTACTTATTTGTGTCACTTATCTGCGTTACTTAAAGCATCCGAGCTGACACTGTCTGATCTTTATGCCACGCGAATTGCAGAATTTACCGATATCCTCTGCGGGAATATCGTTATTCTTTGCAATCGATAATGCCTGTTCGCACGTGATTACGGTATCAATACCCTCTTTCTTTAAAAGTTCCGCAATTTTGTCTTTATACTCAGAATTCATAACCAGTATTGATTTACAAATTATTAGAGTTTATCCGATGAAGTTTATCGGATTAAATTGTCCATGAGTTATCCGCCAAAGTTATCCGATGAAATTGTCCCATGAAATTACCGACGGAGTTTTCCGATAAACATACCCGATGAACTGTCTTACGGAATTTTAAAATCCGGATCAAAAACGGGATGAAAAGGTCGGGTTTCAGACAAAGACCTGAACCGCCGTTGCCTTAAACGTTATCGTAACTTCATCGCCGATCTTAAGATTGAGTCGTTCAATACTCTGTTTTGTGATTGCCGCAGCCAGAGTGATTCCGATATCAACGGAAACATAGGTATACATTTCACTTGTATCCATTGCGGTAATCTTACCCGTGAACATGTTAAGGGCACTGGAATTGAACTCGCCGCGTGAGATGATGATCTCCTCGGGTCTTATACCCACGCTTACCGTTCCCGACAACGCCGTGACCGCATGAATCTTAACGCCCGCAACATTTACAAAGACCATGCCCCTGTCATCGACCACGACTTCGCCGCGGAAGAGGTTGAGATTCTCGGCAAACGAAGAGATAAAGCCGTGTGACGGGTTGTGAATAATCTCCTCGGGAGTGCCGCAGGCAACAATCGAGCCTTTGTCTATGACCGCTATCGTATCCGAGACGGCAAGTGCGTCGATAATCGAATGCGTAACGATAATGCAGGGAATACCCTCACTGCGAATTGCAGCCGCAAGCTCGCGGCGCATCTGCTCCTGCGTTCTTACGTCCAGAGCCGCGAGAGGCTCATCCAGAAGGAGAAGTCCGGGTCTTGGTGCGATTGCGCGTGCAAGAGCCGTTCTCTGACGCTGACCGCCAGAAAGCCTTGTCACGCGTTCGTGCATGACCTTGTCTATGCCCATTCTTTCGCAGAGTTCCAGAACACGTTTATCGATCTCTTCCCTGGGCATCTTCCTTGCCTCAAGACCGTATGCAATATTCTCGGCTATCGTCATATGCGGAAACAGCGCATAGTTCTGGAACATATACCCGATATTTCTCTCTTCGGGTGCAACGAAGACACCCTTTTCAAGATCGAGGAGCACCTTGCCGTTGAGAACAATTCTGCCGGTCTGCGGTTTGATAATTCCCGAAAGAACCTTAAGCACGGTAGATTTTCCCGAACCGTTCGTTCCGATGAGAGCCAGAGTCTTACCGTCCTCGACGTTAAGTTCGCCGACATCGAGAGTGAAATCCCGCAGAGTGGATTTAAAGCATGATTCCAACATTATCTGTCACCTCTGCCCGATATGTATTTTACAGTCAGAATGACGCTGAACGAGAAGACCACAAGGACGATTGCAAGAGCAACCGCGACATTGATATCGCTCTGCATTGTGGTGTAAATCGCAAGCGGCATTGTCTGGGTCGTTCCCTGAAAATTACCCGCAAACATAAGGGTTGCGCCGAACTCTCCGAGAGCCCTTGCAAAGGTCATGATGATTCCCGAGAGAAGAGCGCTTGCGGCAATCGGAAGGGTTACTCTGAAGAATGTCCTTGCCGGACCCTCTCCCAGCGTCCTCGATGCCGATTCGTAATCCTTATCGACCGCCTCGAAACTCGAGCGTGCCTGCCTTATGTAGAACGGCGATGCCACAAATATCTGTGAGATAATTACGGCAAGCGTCGTAAACGGCAGATATATTCCGAATACTCCGAGAGACTGACCGACCAGACCGTTTCTTCCGAATGCTATAAGGAGCGCCAGACCAGCGACCGTAGGCGGCAGAACTATCGGAAGATCGGTAAGGGTATCGACTATATTTCGTCCGCGGTATGCCACCCTTGCATTGACGTATGCCAGCGGCGTTCCCAAAACGACAACAATCACCGTACTTATCGACGCCGTCACGGCACTCAGCCAGAGTGCGTCCAGTGCCGCGGGACTCATTATTGCGGTGACAAAATCCGCGGGCGTTACACGTGTAAAGAGTGCCGCAAGCGGAATCGTTATGAAAAACAGAAAACTGAATATTAAAATTCCGGCTATAACCGATGTAAGCATCCTGCCTGCCGACGAATTCTGTTTTGAACCGGTATTCATTTTTGCCTCCAATCAGGACCGCATGACGCCGACCTGAAATTCAAGAACTGATGCAAATACTGTTTGCAATCGGATTCTGCATAAAATAAAATTGGATTTGATTGAATTTGAGTGGTGTTTGTTTGTAAATAAGATTGTTTTGAGATTATGTAATTAATCTCAGTTTGAAACGTCGAAACCGTATTCCTTAAGGACAGCGGTTCCCTTCTCGCCGGTAAGGTATGACTCAAAGAGCTTTACCGCAGGCTTGTCTGCGTTTGCCTTGAGGACACCGTAGGGGTAGCTTGCAATTACATTGTACTTGTCGGGGATCTCAATCAGTGTGATATCCTTCTTGTCAGCCTTGCTGATATCCGACTTGTAGACGATTGAACCGTCGGCTTCGCCGAGGACCAGGACCGGCTTGATTTT
>JAFZMT010000238.1 GCA_017553245.1 Methanomicrobium sp. | reverse complement strand
CAAAACGCCGTAAACCTTCATGTCGCGATGCTTAGCCGCAAGAACACGGGGAACACTTACTGCTTTTCCTGCTTTTCCTGCTTTTCCGCCCGTTTCGCCGCTTATGTCCTCGTCGTCCGCGACCGCAAGCGCCTCAAAGCATTCGGGCAGGGTAAGGGCATTTTTGTGAAGTTCGTAGGCTTCGAAGCTGTCCCTGTTCTCAAAGATTGTTGCGGATGCCGCCGATTCCCCGGATGTTCCCGTCGTCTTGATGACCTTTGCTTTTGTCACGCCGATTCTGAGATCGCGTTCTTTTATTCCGTTTGTCACGGCGCCGCCGAAGACCCTCGCAAGCACCTGAAATCCGGCGCAGATTCCGAGAATCGGGATGTTTTTGTCCGCCGCTTCCCGAATGAAACGGAATTTTCCGGCATCGGCGATCTCCTCCGCGAACTCGTTGTCCCTGAGTGCCGTTCCGCAGAGGATAATCGCGGCGATATCCCGCAGGTATTTTTCACAACCGGCGTTAATTTCGGCGTCGATCTCGGAGTAATGGAGCGTTTTGTATCTGTAGCCCGCCGCTTTTACGATGTTCTCGACGGGATTTACGTATTCGGCGAAAGAGAGCGGATACTTACGCGAACAGAGATTGCAGATGAGCACGGCGGCGGTGTGTTCGGAGGCGGCGCCTGCGCTGTCTCCGTCGGCATCGGCATTATCGGCGGCATTGGCAACGGCATTTCCCGCAGTATTGTCCGCGGCGGCATCACTCTTCGCAATCGGCGTTTTATCCTCGAGATGAGCTTCAAGGATGGTATAAAGCCCGTTATTGTTGCGGCATGACGCCGTTGCCCTGTCGACTGCAATCCGGCGTTTGAAGAACGGCGCATCCGCAGTAAAGGTCTCGAACTCGCCGCCTTCGCCGGTGAGGGTGATGCGGTATTTCGCGGCGATTTTGTCCAGCGCCGTCATAAACCTCTCATCGACCCTTGCGCCGAGCAGTTTCTCATCCAGCGGATATGCGAAGACGCCGGAGATGAGAATCTCGAAGCCCTCCGCGATTATCTTATTCATGTATTCCCGCTGATCCGTGTACCACAGCGGATTAAAGCAGAAAAGGTCGAGTTCGGCGCAGATGCGCTGAACACGCGCCGCCTGATAAACCGACATGATGGCGCCGCTGACCACTCCTTCGATACCGAAGGTGCGTTTTGCCTCCGCAATCGCCGCCTTTAAATCCGCAAGTTCGGACTCCTTCTCCCCCGCGGTCTCATACTCTATAAGCGGAATTCCGCAGGCTTCCGACTGAAGGCGTGCGAGATTGACGTTGGGCGTATGGAACATGTAACTCTCTTTGTTGCGCGACGCTATCGTAATCAGACAGACAACCTCGTCGTTTTCCATCGCAAGCCGGCAGGCATACGCCGAGTCCTTGCCGCCGGAAAACAGCACCCCCAGCCTCATACGTTGATCCTCGCGGAACTGCCGCCGCCCCTGTTCTTTGTGACGATAATCTGCTTATCTATACGCTCTTTAAGCCCGTCGACATGCGAAATTATGCCGACAAGCCTGTTGCCCTCCGTAAGTCCAGAAAGCGCCCTGTAAGCCTGTTCGAGCGCCTCGGAATCGAGCGTGCCGAAACCTTCGTCAACGAACATGGTGTCTATCTTTATCCCTCCGGCGGATGACTGCACCTCGTCCGATAACCCCAGCGCAAGCGAGAGCGACGCCATAAAGGATTCTCCGCCCGAAAGAGTCTTGACGCTGCGCTGCGAGCCGTTGTAGTGGTCGATGACGCCGAGGTCAAGCCCGCTCTTACTCTGCCTGTTCGCGGCTTCCTTAAGCCGAACCAGCTCGTATTGCCCCGAAGACATGGTCATAAGCCGCAGATTGGCACGGCTTATGATGCGGTCGAAGTAAGTCATCTGAATATAGGTCTCAAGTTCGACCTTGTCCTTACCCGAAAGTTTTCCGTTCGCCGTATCCGAAAGCGCCTTAATCCACCGGAGTTTTTTCTCAACCGCGGCTATGCTTGAGGCTTTCGCACTGACATTCTTCCGAATCCCCGCATTCACGTCCAGCCTTGTTGACACCGAAGTGCGTTTTGCGTCGCAATCGTTCAGGGCACGGGTCAGTTCCGCAAGTTTTGCCTCCTCATCGGCAAGATTTAAGCCCGCGGCATCGCTCGAATTAATTGTCTTCTTATGAGTTTCAATCGCGGTCTTGAGGTTCGAGACCGTCGTCTTCTGATCGTTTAGGGCTTTGACGGCGTTGTCGTATGCAGTCTGAATCGCTTTTGCCTGCCCGTCGAGTCTTTTCTTCTCCGCCTCAGCCGCGGTTTTGTCGGCGAATTTCAGTTCCTTCTTAAGCGAATCCAGACTGTTCGTTCTCTCTTCAAGAGCCGATTTGTCCGCGGCAATATCCGTTTTAAGCGCCGTAACAGTCTCGGCATCTTTGCCTGTCTCTTCTTCCAATCGCGGAACCAGTTCTTCCAGTTCAGTTCTGCGCTTATCCTGTTCTTTTGCCGCATTCAAAGCCGCCTGCATCGTCTTACGCCGTGCAACACACTCCGCTACAGCGGCGTCAAGCCTCGCCTCCGCTTTTTCGATATCCTCTTCTCCGAGCAACTTCCCGGCGCCCTCCCTCAACTGCGTTTCGGCGGCTTCAAGAGTTTTCATGCGCCCTTCGGCATCCTTTGCGCTCTCTTCTCTCTCATCCCTTGCCTTATTCGCGTTTTTCTTCGCGGTTTTGAGTTCATTTTCGGTGGGCACATCGTCCAAAAGCCTTGCCGGATTCGGGTGTGACCTTGAACCGCATACGGGGCAGGCGTCTCCTTCGCTGAGTTTCGCCGCAAGAATGCCCGCCTGACCGTCCCGAAACGCCTGCTCCATCGTTTCGTAGAGCGTGTTGAGCCGTTTAAATTCCGCATCCTTCTTCGTGTAGTCGTCCTGTGCGGCTTTAAGTTCGTCAATTCTGGTACGGTATTTGCCAAGCGCGGTCGAGAACTCATCGAGAGCCGTTATTTCCGCGTCAATATCCTTAAGCTCCGCATTGAGTCTCGCAAGTTCGGCAGCCGAATCTTTGAGTGAACTCTGCTCCGCCTTCTTTCTTTCAAGATCATCTTTCTTACCGCGGAGTGCCTCCTCCATCTTCAGCAGATTGGCGGAATTTGTCCTGTATTTCCTCTCCGAATCGGCAATATCGGTCTGACGCTTCCTGACTTCGTCATATTTCGGCAGTTCCGCACCGATAAGCGCGGAATTCCTTTCAAGCTCCGCCTTATCCTCAAGAGCGTCCCTTGCATCTTCCAATGCCGCTTCAAGAACGGCGATCTTCGCTTCTTCGTCGGGCAGTTCGGATTCAGCCTCCAGAAGTGACTGTTTTGCCGTCGCAAGTGTTCTTGCGGCGCCGATATTCGCATTCACCGTATCAAGTCTGCATTTAATCTCCGCCGACTCATTGTCCAGCGAGTCTTTTAAAGCCGAATCATGCTCCGTCAGCTTATCCAGAAGTTCTATGACGTCGACCGTCAGCATCCCGCCAGCCTTTGCCTCATCGACCTCAGCCGCGAGAGGATTGTCGCTTTCCGCCCGAATGCCTGCAATGTATTGCGCAACGCTCCTCCTGTCGCCTTCGACCTGCTTCTCCACGGCACTCTGCTCTGAGTCGAGCCTTTCCTGCAAAGTCCTGTAATTCTGCGTCTTAAAAATCTCTCTGAAGATTTTGATGCGTTCTTTTGTCTCCGCAATCAGCAGTCTGACAAAATCACCCTGCGCAAGCATGGCGATCTGCGAGAACTGTTCCCTGTTGACGCCCAAAAGCCCTTCAACGGCGTCGGTGACCTTTCCGTCGTTCGTGATGACGGTTCCGTCCGGCATGTGAAGTTCGGCATCCGCATTCTGTGCGGTCAGACCTTTTCCGCGTTTTGCGGCACGCATATACTTCGGATTTCGCCTTATCCTGTATTCCTTTCCCGCATGGGCGAAAACAAGCTCCACCTCGGTCGGAACATCGTCCGCCGCATACTTGGAACGCAGCATTCCCGCATCCCTGTTCTGCCCGCTGGCTTCCCCGTAGAGAGCAAAACAGATTGCGTCGAATATGGTCGTCTTGCCTGCGCCGGTATCCCCCGTAATCAGATACAGCCCTTGCGTCCCCAGCCTGTCCAACGGTATCTCGGTTCTGCCCGCATACGGACCGAATGCCGATAATCTCAAGAATAACGGTCTCATCTTACACCCTCCAGATCTCGCCGATGCACCCGATGACAAAATCCCGCTGCTCTTTGTTCATCGGCGCATTGTTCTGAATCTCGTAGAACTCCTCGAATAGCTCAAGCGGCGTCTTATTTTCGACATCAACGGCGCCTTCGACATCTCTCTGCTCTCTGGTGCGGGCATTGTCGTAGCTTATTTTCATCAGATTCGGGTATATTACCCGCAATTTGGCTGCGGCATCCGCGATATCGTTCTCGTCCGTCAGAATCGCGTGGATGTAGTCATCCGTCTTCGTATTCACGTAATTATCGCGTGCGGTCAGTTCCGCGTATGTGCCGCGAATCTCGCGGAGGTCGTGAAGCGGCGTAAGCGGTATCTCGGATACCGACACCCCCTCCGCATCCACGGTCACAACCGTAATCGACTTCTTATGGTCTTTTTCCGAGAAAGAATACTTAAGCGGCGTTCCCGAATAACGCACAGTCTCCCTGCCGATCTTCTGTTTTCCGTGGATGTGCCCGAGAGCGACATAGTCGAAAGCGTCGAAAACGGATGCATCCACGTTATCCAGACCGCCGACGCTCACCTCCTCGGACTCGCACCTGACGGCGCCGGTCACAAACTGGTGCGCAATAAGGATGTTCTTCGGCGATTTGCCGGATTTGCCGGAATTACCCGTAATGTCTGATTTGTCCGTGTCAAGATTCATATGACTTATTGCAACGCGGCAGGCGTCAGTGTAGTCGTTTATTTCTTCGTCCCCGAAGACGGCGCGGACGGTCACGGGCTTGACAAACGGCAGCATATGGATATTTACCGTCACATCGCCGTCTCTGAGCGGAAAGCACTTTGCTTCACCGTCATAGACCGGCGAGAGATGGATGCCGGTTGAATCCACAAGTTCGCCGTGATTTGAGAACCGAATCGCCGAATCGTGGTTGCCGCTGATTGCAAAAACGGGCACTTTCATCGCGGCAAGGCGTATGAGAAAGTCATCCCACAGTTTCATTGCCTCTTCCGAAGGAACGGTTTTGTCGTAGACATCGCCCGCGATAAGAACGCCGTTTGGCTTTTCCTCCGCGATAATCGCAAGGATCTGCCCCAGAATGTATTCCTGATCCGCGATCATGGAGAACTCGTTCAACTTCTTTCCGAGGTGAAGATCCGATAT
>JAFZMT010000237.1 GCA_017553245.1 Methanomicrobium sp. | reverse complement strand
GCGTTATAAGTCCCGATAGGGTAGTGGATATCCTGAAAGCCTGCGGAGCTTTCGACCCGGGTTCAAGTCCCGGTCGGGGCGCTTCTGTTATTTTGTTTTTTATTCAGTTACGTTTTTATCATATCTGTAATAATACATAATTCATACTTGAATAATCTGTTAAACGGGCATAATTAACCGAAAACGGAAATCCCATAAATACAGCCCGACGTTGAAAAATAACCCCGCAGAGCACTGAAACTTAACAGGTTGCGCAATAACCTTTATTGAAATGTGCTAAAGATAGAGTAATAAAGCGTTGAAGAACAGGCGTAAGAAAACAGGGCGTAGAAAAGAGTTGAACGGATATGTCTGATTTGGAAAGTTTCTCGAATTTTTCGGTAAACGTAACCGCCATGACGGAGAATGTCGGTCCCTACATACAGGAGATGCCGGATAAGATAGTCAGCGGCGACCTCTTCGCAATACTGATTGCCCTTATCGTTCTTTACTGTGCGGTCTTTCTTCTGGTAAAATCGGCGAAGTATCTGGTCGCGTTCATCAAGAAATTCATTATCTTTACAATATTTGTCCTCGCGGTATATATCTTCGTCAAGGAATTCCTCTTCAAAGTCGTTACCGAAGGTTTCACGCCGGATGTCCTCGTAGTCGGCGGTTTCGGTCTCATCTGCGGCATTATCGCGGTAATTGTGGCGCTTTCGAAGGTAATCAGCGCAAACAGGAAGAGAAAGGAGGAACGGGCTAAGAAGGAGGCGGAGAAAGCCGCGGCACAGTCGCAGGCGGCATACGCATCCGCTACAGGGTCTCCGGCGGGTTACGCGGGCGGCGTTAACGGCGCCTGCGGCGAGCAGAGCGGATACGGACAGATGCCGCCGAACGCATACGCAAACGGCTGTCCGAACGGCTATGCCAACGGAGCGATGCCTCAGCAGTATCCGCCGAACTACTCTCAGAATTACAATTATCTGCCGCCGCAGCTGGCAATGCTTGCCAAGGACAACTCCATAGGAATGGTCATAATTTCGCTGGCGGTGGCTGAGTTCGGTGTCTTCTCATCCAAGACTATAGCGGCGTCAACGGTGGATACGGGCATAGCGTTCTTTATTCTCTTCATGATTGCGGCTTTCATCTTCATCAAACTGACATATCACAACTACCGCACGGGACTGTGGCATTTCGGCGTCGCATTCATGATAGGGCTTGCCATGACCTTCCTTCTGGGCTATTTCTGGGCGGGAATCCCGCTGGATACGCTGATGTCGGATAAATTCTTCTCATCCGAAGCCCTTGTGGCGCTTATCACGGGTCTGTCACTGAGCCTGTTCATGAGCGGCAAGGGATAAAACAATTAATCTCTTTTTTGGACTTTTTTTGCAGAAATTTGTTATTTATGAATATGTTATGTTATGATTTTGTTTTACGGAATCGTGTTTTATAAATCCGGTTATACGGATTCCGTATTTCGGATTACGAATCTGCTCTCAATACGGGTATTGTCAATGCGGATACGATCAAACGTATACGATCAAACATATACGATCAAACGGATACGATCAATACGTATACGGTCAGTACGGATAGAGTATGAAGAATACCAGACAGAGAACAAAGAATAACCACGTACTCCGGTTAACCTCGTGTATTCTGCCGCAAACCGCCTTCATAATCGGGTATACAACGAAAGCACTGCATATGCCTATTCCTATGTTGTAAGTAAAAGACATCATGACTACGGCGAATATCGCAGGCAGATACTCGGTCATGTCCTTAAAGTCGATATCGATAATCGATCTGAACATGATGAATCCGACGGCAATCAGGACCGAGCCGGAGGCAGCCGCAGGAATCGCGGCGAAAAGCGGCGCAAAAAAGAGACTTGCCGCGAAGAACAGGGAGATAAAGACGGCAACAAGACCTGTTCGTCCGCCGCATGTGACCCCCGATGCCGATTCGATAAAAACTCCGCAGGTCGTCGTTCCCAGCACCGGCGCAATCATATTTGCCAGCGAATCCACAATAAACGGTTTTTCTATGTCATCGAGGTTGCCTTCCTCATTCAGCAGACCGCCTTCACGCGAGACTCCGATCATGCTTGTCATCGTATCCAGAAACGAGAGAATGAATATGGAAAATATGACGGAGAGCATGCCGAAGGTCAGAGCTCCGGCAATATCCATCTGCATGAAAGTCGTCGTTATGTCGGGAGGCATGCTGACTACGGCTTGGGGAAGGGGGGATATTCCGAGAAGGAATGCCGCAACCGTCGTGAATATCAGACCGATGAAGATTGCCGCCCGGACTTTGCGCACCATCAGTATCAGTATGATCAGCAGTCCGATAACGGCGAGCAGGACATCAGATTCATAGAAATATCCTATGTGAACCGGCGAAAACGAGCCTTCAATGCGTATGATGCCGGTATTCAGAAGTCCTATGAGGATTATGAAAAGCCCGATTCCTGCCGTGAAACTGCATTTCAGGTTATAGGGTATGGATTCGCAGAGGACTTTTCTGCCGCCCGTCACGGTTATCAGCATAAGGAGAATGCCGCTTATGAATATCGCTCCCAGTGCCGTCTGCCATGAGTAGCCCATTATGCCGCAGACCGTGAAGGCAATGAAGGCATTTTCGCCCATGAAGGGCGCAATCGCAAACGGACGGTTGGCACAGACTCCCATCAGAAAAGTGCCCGTGAATGCGGTGAGTATCGTTGCCGCCATTGCGGCTTCAAAGGGCATTCCCGCGGAAACCAGTATTGACGGATTTACAACGATGATATATGCCATCGCGAAGAATGTGATAAATCCGGCATATGCTTCGGTCTTTACCGTTGTGTTATGTTCGTCAAGATGAAACAGACTGTTGAGAACCGTCAAAACCGGACACCTGCTTATGGATTGTTTGAAATTCCGTTACTGAAATTCCGTTATTGTAATTATGTTATTGTAATTCCGTTTTAATTAAATCATCAAAATTCTATTTTAATTTAATCCTCATAATGCCAGAGTATCTTTTTGCATGTGCAGTGATTTCCCAGATGGCAGACGGCGATGTCCGTGCAGGTAAAGGATTGCGGGATTGCGGGCATATCGCGTATAAGGTTAACGTCGCCGTTTCCGAGGGTGATGTGCGGCGAAAACCGCCGGCTGTCGGCATTTTTGATGTAATTTGAGGAGTAATCGAGGGTAAATTCCGTTATGGGAGTGCGGTCTGGATAGACCATTTCGGAAGTCACGCTGCCGAGATTGAACTCTTTTAAAGCCGAGACGATGTCGGACCGCATCCCCGTGATTATATCGTCTTTTACAATGTTCATCCCCGAGACCGTTACGTTTTCAGAGGTTTTTACAACGGCAAAATCCTTATACGCGGCAGTATAGGGGAGATATCGGTCGCAGATAAGACTCAGAGATTCGCCGAGGTCGCCGACGGCGTCAGGGTCAACGGCGCCCATAGCAAGCGAGATATGCGGAATTGTCTCCGTAAGGCTCAGAGTCACGCTGTCGTCGCCCGAGATTTCGTTCAGTTTCCTGCTGAGTTTTACGCAGAGTCCGGCAATTTCCTTGGGGGGAAGGAGGACGACGTCAACGGCAACAGCCTTTGAGACCTGCCCCGGGTATCTTACCGGTTTTTCCGCAGTATTTTCCGATGTCTTTTCCGCGGTCATGCATAAGTATGGTCTTTGAAAATATATCTGACTTTATTTTCCGCATTGATCTGTCGCTGTCCGCGGGCTTGCGGGTAATACTTTCGAACATTTTCATTATATTTATTAATCTGAGAGATCGACGAATATGTATGGCAGATAAAATCGATATCGTGATACCCGCCGACGTTCCGAAAGAAGCGGAAGCGACATATAAAAAGAACTATGAGCTGATTACGGGGGGCAGCGGAAGGCTGATGCTCTTCGCCGGCGACCAGAAGACCGAGCACCTGAACGACGACTTCTACGGCAAAGACATCCACCCCGACGATGCCGATCCCGAACATATGTTCCGCATCGCAAGCGGCAGCAGAGTGGGCGTTTTCGCATCACAACTCGGTCTTATCGCACGCTACGGTAAGAGTTATCCGAATGTGCCCTACCTTGTAAAGATGAACTCGAAGACGCATCTTGTCAAGACCGAGCAGAAAGACCCGTTAAGCACACAGCTCTGGACAATACAGCAGGTTGTCGAACTCCGCGACAGTGCGAAACTTAAGATTGCGGCGGTCGGATACACCATCTATCTCGGCAGCGAATACGAGGATGTTATGCTTTCTCAGGCGGCACGGATTATCAGCGAGGCTCACAAATACGGTCTTGTTGTCGTTCTCTGGATTTATCCGCGCGGCAAGGCGGTAAAGGACGAGAAGAACGCACACCTTATCGCGGGCGCGGCGGGAACCGCGGCGGCACTGGGTGCGGATTTCGTCAAGGTCAACCCGCCCAAGGAAGAGGGCAAGGATTCCGCCGAACTCTTAAAAGAGGCTTCAAAAGCGGCGGGAAGGACAAAGCTTGTCTGTGCGGGCGGTTCGAGCACGTCGGCGGAGAAGTTCCTTTCGCAGTTGTATGCGCAGATTCACACCGGCGGCGCATCGGGTAACGCAACCGGCAGAAATATCCACCAGAAATCGCTGGATGAGGCAATCCGCATGTGCAATGCGATATCTGCCATAACAATTGACAATGCGGACGTTGCAGCCGCACTTAAGATATACAACGGCAATAAGGCACCAACTTCCAAGGCTGCCGCAAAGCCAGCCGCCGCAAAGACAACGGCAACCAAAGCCGCGGCAAAACCTGCCGCAAAGAAGGCAACCGTCAAGGCAACGGCAGCCAAACCCGCAGCAAAGCCCGCTGCCAAGCCTGCCGCGGCAAAGACAACGGCTGTAAAAACCGCAGCAAAGCCAGCCGCAAAAAAGGCGCCCGCGGCTAAAGCGACAGCACCCAAAGCGCCTGCCGTGAAAGCCGACGCAAAGAAGGCTTCGGGCACAAAAGCCGCAACCGCAAAGGCAGTTCCGGCAAAAGCTACGGCAACAAAGGCTGCCGCAAAGCCTGCCGATAAGAAAGCGGCAGCTTCCAAAGCAACCAAATCAAAGGCAAAGAAATAAACCGGCGATAAACCGACCGGCATATTCTTTTTTTACAGTATTATAACAGATTATTCCGCGTATCTGTAGAAGACTCCGCGTTCGCCGCGGGCTTCGGTTATTTTTCCTTCGGCGACGAGCACGCTCAGATATTTGTTGACTTCGTTTGAGTGAAGTCCCGTGATTTTTACTATGTCGTCAAGGGTGCACGGTCTTCTTCTGACCGTCCGCAGTATGACCCCGGAGGTGTCGCCGGAGTAGGCTTTGTTTGATGAACGCGATGCGGGTTTGCCGGCAATCTCGATATTGTCGTGGCAGAGTTTATCGGCAAAAGCCTGCATGGCTCTGTCGTCCGCGGGTCGAATCCAGTCGACAACGCCCGGGCGGTCAAGGGTGTTGAGCTGAATCTTGTCGGGGCGTATCTTTGCGATCTCGGTGTTGATACGTGCTATTTCCTCGTCGGTATCGTTGATTCCGGGGACGACGAAGATTTCGAGCCAGAGCTGACCGGCATATTCCGAAGCGAACTTTGCAATGCCGTCGTTCACGGTCGCGACCGAGAGCGACCTGTGCGGTCTGTCGACCTTTTTGAATTCGGTCTCGCCGGCACAGTCCAGAGAGGGTATGACGACATCGATGTCGAGGCAGTCGCGCCTTACGTTTTCGTCATAGAAGAGGCTGCCGTTTGTCAGAAGCGCCGTTTTATACTCCGGGTAGTTCTCTTTTACAAACCGCGTCACCTCGCTTATCCCTGAATGGAGGGTAGGCTCTCCCGAACCTGCGTAGGTCACGAAATCGAGTTTCGGGTGTGTCCTTAAGACGGCGTCAAGCTCGGCGATGACGTCGTCCAGCGGGACGTATTCTTTTCTTTCGACCGTGAGGTTCGTTGTCTTTCCCGATTCGCAGTAGATGCAGTTGTATGAGCAGGTCTTTTGGGGTATGAGGTCGATGCCGAGCGAGATTCCGAGTCGTCGCGAAGGCACGGGTCCGAAGATGTATCTGTATTCCATGGTTTATTTTGTCATATAGTGTAATCCTGCCAAATATATAGATATCACGCGATTGACCCGTGTGACGGAATCCTCGGAAAATGCGGGTGACAACTCTGATAAATATAATAAACATGACCAATCAATTAGAAGTATGTACGGGGTCTCCACATACTGCCTGATTGATAAGCCGCTTGAGAACGCTCTGACGCTTCTGTCCGATGTTACCAAGGTTGTCGAGGTTATGGATGACGGTCTTCACTATATGGATACTCCCGATATTCTGCACTCGTTTTCGTTTACGTATTATATTCATGCGCCGGCGCGAACCGTCAACATCGCTTCCCACCTCGATGTCATAAGGAAAGCCAGCGTTGAGGTCATCCGCCACGCCATGGATATAGGCGCGGATGTGAACGCAAAAGGGGTTGTCTTCCACCCGGGTTTTTCTCCGTGGCTTCAGGAGCGGGATGTGAGTATTTTTCAGCTTCAGAAGTCGCTTATCGAGCTTAAGAAGCATTCCGAGGAGATTTCGATGCCGATTTTCGTTGAGAACATGCCGAAGAGCAAGTTCTTCTTCCTTCAAAAGCCGGATGAGCTTTCGTATTTTTCGGATTTCGAGTTTGCCCTCGATGTCGGTCATGCGCACATCTGCGGCGTCCTCGACGGGTTCCTCAAGGCGCGGGTGTCGCACCTCCATATTCACGACAATAAGGGTAATGCGGATACGCACGGCGCTATCGGGGACGGGACGATTGATTTCGCGCCCGTTTACGATCTTATTAAGAAAGGGGGTGCGTTTCCGATTCTGGAGGCGGATTCCTTCGACGGCGTCCTGCGCTCGATTACGCAGTTTAAGAGAAACGGCATCGAGTAATCGCCGCAATCACCCCCGCAATCACCCCAGCAATCGCTACCGCAGGGATCCGCTTTCCGTATGCGGGCTTATGCGTGTTTATGCCGACCTTCAAAGTTCCACGGATTTTATCGATTTTTTCCGCGGTCATTTAGTTAAGGTTTTATATTTTTCATATCCATATTATGATGCACTTTTGTTGCCTCGGTGGCTTAGCCGGTAGAGCGCGTCCTTGGTAAGGACGAGGTCGCGGATTCAATTTCCGCCCGAGGCTTTTTGTTTTTGAAGTTCGTTTTGTTTTTGGAGTTCGTTTTGTTTTTGGAGTTCGTTTTGTTTTTGGAGTTCTTCTTGCTTTTTAACAGCCGTGAACAGCGGCGAACACCCGCGAGCATCCCCGACGGCACTCCCCGACGTAACTGCGCATTCCAAGACGGTGGCACAAATATCCACATCAAAGCACACATCAATGCATTGTGCGCCGCCAAAGCAATTCCGTCAACCGCGCCAAAACAACCCCCCCTCAACCGCGAACCGACGCATGAAACCGTCAACCGCGCCGCCGCAACCCTAACCACCCGCAAAGGAAGAGAATCACGGACGGCAACCCGAAAAATATCTTTGAAAAATGTCAAAATTCCACAGAGAACAACCGCGGCGGATACACCAAATTATTGCAAAGCAATCAGACCATATCCGCTTAAGGATGCTCTTTCTGGAGTGATCTATAATCACTATTTGACGCACTAAAAATTTCCAGAATCATGCAGTCTGCAAAATTGTAAATACTGTGAAAATGCCTACAAGCTTGCTGCCTGGTATTATGGGATCTTTTCCCGGAAACAGTTTCTGTACATACTTGATACTCTTTCTCCGGGGGAGGTTACGGAAGATTTTGCGGACGAATGGTTTAATTATTCCGCCGGATATTCAGGGGTGGGAGTTTCGTATGGACAGGAACTGTTTTTTATGCCGGAATTCATTGATCCGGGGGATGTGAAGACGTTAAGTAAGGAAATGTATCCTGACAGAGAGCTTTATTACCGGCCTTCCAAAGAAGAGCTCCTCAGCTTTTCGGACAATTACTATTATATTTCAAAAGCAGGATTAAAGGAACTGGCCGATCTGATGAAGGTATATTCCTATTATGGATATTATCTAAGGAATAACCCTTATATAACCTATTTTGGGCTTCTTCAAAATTTGAACTTTTTCTTAGAAGATTATTATTATTATAATCATAATT
>JAFZMT010000236.1 GCA_017553245.1 Methanomicrobium sp. | reverse complement strand
TATTGCCCCGAATGCGACGATTAACATCATCCGCAACTCCAAGGTCATCGAGAAGGCGGGCGTTGAGATTCCCACGGTGGTTACGGGCTTTGTGAGATGCCCCAATCCGGGATGCATCACGAACTCGGATGAGCCGATTGAGACGAAGTTTAAGGTCGTCAACGGCACTCTCCACTGCCTTTACTGCGACAATATTCTGAAATCGGATATCATCAATTATATTATCTGATAATTTATTATCGGATATATTACCGGATATCCGCCCGCACTTTTTTTAACCTTTAAAAACAGGATTATTTGATGAGATTGCCGTGTATGTCAATCTCGCCTTTCCAGATTCGGGTGCTTGAGATCCAGCGACCGTCATCGGCAAGGACGCAGGTTATCTGATGGATATCGACCTTCGATCTCTTCTTTTCCTTGCGGAGTTTATTTATCTCGACTGCCGTGGGGAAGGTCTCTTCGCTTACGACTATGGCGTCAAAGTCGGTGTCGAGCGTGGAGCCGTATTTGTCGTGAAGTTCCTCGATTCTCCAGACGGCGGTCGAGTTCGTCTTTGCCGTCAGGCTCTCTATAAATGCGACGAGATCGGCTTTTCTCTCCTCAAAGGGGCGTATGGGATGACTTTTGCGGTTTGCGAAGACATCTCCGCTCAGACCTATGACGACTTCGCCGCCGTCGCCCGCAATCGTGAAGGATCTCTCTATGAGTTTTCTGTGACCGTCGTGGAGAGGGTCGAATGTGCCGCCGACCATTACTTTCATTCGCTATTAGATATAATTGTAATATATTATGAATACTGGCAAGACTTCAGATGATAAGATAAAGAATGCCGCGTTTATCGCTCCGAATGCGACGGTTGTCGGCGACGTGACACTGGGTAAGGATACGGGTATCTGGTTCGGCGCCGTGCTTCGTGCCGACCGCGATTCGATTACAATCGGCGACGGCTCGAATGTGCAGGATAACTGCGTGGTTCACGAATCCGAGGGCAAGCCGGTCGTTATCGGCGAAAAGGTCACAATCGGTCACGGTGCGGTCATACACGGCTGCACGATAAAGGACAGGGTGCTCGTCGGCATGGGTGCGGTTGTGCTCAACGGCGCCGTTATCGGCGAGGATACGATTGTTGCGGCGGGTGCGGTCATTACCGAGAGGAAGGAGATCCCCGCCGGCAGTCTTGTCATGGGAGTTCCGGGGAAGGTCGTCCGCGCCCTTACGGACGATGAGAAAGCGGGAATCGTTAAGAACGCAGATATCCACATCGGTCTTGCAAAGGAATACGGTAAGAACTGAACGGCAAAACCGAACGGTAAAACTGAAAGAGCGGGCGGCTTTGGCAGCGGTTACTTATCGCTTCAGGAGTCTCTTTACAAACAAATAACAAGGGTTACGCCAATTATATAGGTAGAATACAGGTAGAAATGGGCGAAGTTGCAGTCATAGGTGCGGGCGTTGCGGGTATTCAGGCGGCGCTGGATATCGCAAACCACGGAATAAAGGTGCATCTGATTGAGCGTGAGCCGAGTATCGGCGGTCATATGTCGCAGCTTGACAAGACTTTTCCGACGAACGACTGCTCAATGTGTATCCTGTCGCCGAAGATGGTGGATGCGGAGAGGCACGAAAATATTGTTTTATATACGCTCACCGAGGTTAAGGAGATCTCGGGCGAGGTCGGTAATTTCAGGGTTACTTTGCTTCGTCACCCGCGGTATGTGAGGGAGGACGAGTGCAACGGCTGCGGCGACTGCGTTGAGTCCTGCCCCGTCGAGGTCTACAATAAGTATGATGCGGGCGTCGGCGTAAGAAAGGCGATTTATAAGCCGCATCCGCAGGCAGTGCCGAATATCATGGTGCGCGACAGTGAGCACTGTATCGAGTGCGGCATGTGCTATGATTCCTGCGGCAAGAATGCGGTCTTAAGGAACGATGAGGACGCCGACAGGGAAATTACGCTCACGGTCGCAAGCATTGTTCTGACGACGGGCTACGAGACCTTCGATCCGCAGGCAAAGAGGAATCTGCGGTATCTCAGGGTAAAGGACGTGATTACGAGCCTTGAGTTCGAGAGGCTTATCTGTGCCTCGGGTCCTACCGGCGGCGTTCCGCGAAGGCTTTCAAACGGCGAAAAGCCGAAGTCGATTGTCTTCGTTCAGTGCGTGGGTTCCCGCGACATGACGATAAACCACGGCTACTGCTCCTGCGTCTGCTGTATGTATGCGATAAAGAACGCCATTCTGCTTAAGGAGAAGAACCGCGATCTCGAGATTACCATGCTTTACATGGATATCCGCGCTTACGGCAAGGGATATGAGGAGTATTACGAGCGGGCGAAAGGGCTCGGAATAAAGTTCATCCGCGGCATGCCGGGCGAGATTATTCAGGGCGAAGACAGCCCGCGGATCGTCGTCGAAAATACCGAGACGAGAGAGATTCTGACTCTCAACCCCGAGCTTGTCGTGCTTTCGGTGGGTATGCAGCCGGCAAAGGATGCGGGCAGGCTTGCGGAGTCTCTGGGCATTACGCTCTCCGAGAGCGGCTTTTACGAGTCGGAGAATTATCAGTTAAACCCCGTGGGGACGGTCAGGCAGGGTATCTATATCGCGGGCGCCGCCTGTGCACCCAAGGATATTCCCGACAGCGTTACTCAGGGCGAGGCTGCGGCAATGAAGGCATTCCGCGATGCCGTGACGTATTAATTGGATATGGGATAAGAGATATTATGCCGAATTCCGATAATTCAGATAAGACACTTTTCTGGGATAAGGAGAAGAATGCAATTGTTTTCGTAAGGCAGACTCTTCTCCCCGCCGAATTTAAGACGGCGGAATGCAGGACGATTGAGGATCTTGCCGAGGCTATCAGGACTCTGGATATCCGCGGCGCTCCGGCTCTGGGTGTTGCGGGCGGATACGGCGTTGCGCTGGCAACGGTTGTCCACGATGACCGGAATATCGAGGGCTTCATGCGGCTTGTCTCCGACGATGCGAAGTATCTGGCGTCGACGAGACCTACGGCGATTAATCTGTCGTGGGGCATAAACCGCGTCTTTAAGGCAATAGAAGATGCGGAAAGCGTCGATGATGCACGTGCCGCCGCGATTGCCGAGGCGGATGCGATTGCGCACGAGGATGAGGAGATGTGCCGCAGTATCGGCAGGAACGGGGCGGCGCTTTTACCCGATAAGTGCACGGTGCTTACCCACTGCAATGCGGGTGCTCTGGCGTGCTGGACCTGGGGAACGGCGCTCGGTGTAATCCGTTCGGCAGTCGAGGCGGGCAAGGAGGTTTCGGTCATCTCATGCGAAACACGCCCGCTCAATCAGGGTTCTCGGCTTACGGCGTGAGAGCTTGCCCGCGACAAAATCCCCGTAAAGACGATTACGGATTCTTCGGCGGCGTTTCTGATGCGTAAGGGCATGATTGACGCTGTTGTCGTCGGTGCGGACAGGATTACTTCGGATGCCGTCTTTAACAAGATAGGGACGTATATGCACGCTGTCAGCGCAAAATACCACAATATTCCGTTTTATGTCGCGGCTCCCTATTCGACCTTCGATGCGGTCAGACTTGAGAAGGATATCGTGATTGAGGAGAGAAGCCGCGACGAGCTTGCTTTCTGCGGCGGCAGGCAGCTGATGCCGGATAATGTCGATGCCTTAAATTACGCATTCGATGCCACGCCGATTGACCTCGTTACCGCGATTATCACGGAGAAGGGTGTTCTGCGACCGCCGCTTGCGAAAGAGGACCTCACCCGCGGGCGGATTTAAGGGATTTCCTCTTTTCCGAATGAGATTAAGAAGAGATATTTAAGATAAGAGGTACAGATTACTAAGTATGGCAGGAACTCCGATCTTCGATCAGCTTGTCTACCTCGTCGGCGAAGTCACGATTGTTCTTATTCTCGGCTTTATTATACTTTCGATACTCGTTGTCGGAATTTCGTTTTACTCAATCAGGCGCGGGTATTTTTATCTGCCGCGGCTGGTGAAGTCGGGTATTGTGGCGACCGAGGGTATGGCTAAGGGTATCTGCAAGCTTTTGGGTCTTGACGATAAGGAGATGACGGCTTTTGCCATACGCCTTCACAATGCGCTGAATCAGTCGGATTTCGAGAAGGTGCCCGCCGACAGGCGTGCTATTTTTATTCCGCAGTGTCTGAGGAATGCGGAATGTCCCGCTCATCTGACTCCGGAGGGTATCGTGTGCAGGCGCTGCGGGCGCTGCGAGATAGGCTCGCATGTCGACAGCCTTGAGGCGATGGGCTATAAGGTCTGGATTGCCCCCGGGTCGACGCTTATCAAGAGGATGGTCAAGCAGTATAAGCCGCAGGGGGTTATCGGCGTCGGCTGCATGATTGAGGTAAGAGAGGGTCTGGAGCTTCTGGATAAGGCGAACATCATCGGCATGGGCGTTGTTACGCTCAAGGACGGCTGTGTGGAGACTCTTTTGAACTGGCAGGATCTGATGGATACGGCGGTTCTGGGAATCGAGCCTGCCGAAAAGGAAACGGTTTAAAAGAGTTTTTTTGAATTTGTTTTCGGTTTTATTTGGGTTTTATTGTTCTTCGGTCTCTTCGGGGACGTTCTGCGGTTCTTCTTCGGTTTCTTCAATGTACTGCGGATAGGGATCGCGGAGTACTTTTACCTGTTTTCCGAAGAGTTTGCCTGATTTGACCTTGCCGAAGACATAGAGGGTGCCGCCGCATTTTACGTCGTTTACGGTCACGCCCGGGCGCAGGATTACGTTGCCGCCGGCGTTTATGTTCTTCATTGTCGTGTTGTCGCAGACCGTGATGCTTCCTTCGACGTTGACGTCACCGCCGATTCTTACGCCTGCGCCGATTACGGCGTTGCGGCAGGTCAGTTTGTATTTTATGCTAGATCTCGCTCCGAGTTCGAGATTGCCGTCCACAACCAGATGACCCCAGAAATGCGTCTCCGGCGGTGCGATAAAGTCCCCGTTTATCTTGACGTTGCCTTCAAAGTAAGAACCTCTTGGGGCTATGAAAGTATCCCCATCCCTAAAGACTTTCATGGATTATTAGAGTTTTATATCATAGAATATAATCATTTTGAATGGGTGCCCGTTTCTGAAGGGGGTGTTATTGCCTGTCGGGTTGTGTGCCTGCGTTTCAGAAGAGCAGTGCGGAGACAAGCATGAAGGCGGTTGCGAGGAACATGCCGGCTTTGAGGATTGTTGTGGCTTTGGAGTCGATTAAAGCCTTCGGGTCGGCGGCACGTGCGCCTTTTGCCGCGGCATAGAGGATGATTGCGTCGGCGACCGCGATGAGGATGAGGTAGTATAAGCACCGGAATTTCAGGGGTGCCAGCAGGCTTATGAGGACGCCGGTTCCCGCAAGGGCGAGGCAGAGTTTTCCGGTTTTGGAAACGCCGATTATCATGGGGAGGGTTTTTGCGCCGCCGGCACGGTCGCCTTCGATGTCCTCGGCGTCTTTTAGGAGTTCACGCGAGAGCATTGCAAAGAAGGTGATTGCGGCTATGACCGTGTTCTGTATGAGTCCTTCGATGCCTGCGGAGGCGCCGCCGAAGAGGAATATGCTTGCGGCAAGGTAGGATACGCAGATATTGCCGATGAGTGGCTGTCCTTTGAAGGTTTTGGCATAGAGTATGAGTATTGCGGAGTTAATAACGGCGAATACGAGGCAGAGGAGGTTGATGAACGGCATCAGGCAGATTGCGATGCCTGCGGCGAAGAGGACTGCGCTGTAGATGAGGGCGCCTTTTTTTGAGACGGCACCGGAGGGGATGGGGCGGTCGGGGCGGTTTATTGCGTCGATTTCGCTGTCGCACCAGTCGTTGATTACGTTTCCGGCGCCGGTTATGAGAAAGACGACGGCTATGAGCGGCAGGGTTTCGACGGGGATGGTGCCGGTCGCTATTATTACTCCGAGGAGGACAGCCAGACCTGCGGCGATTGAGTTTGCGGGGCGGATTATTTTGAGGTATCCTTTAAGCATTGTGAGAGTTTTTGTATTCTGAAAGGAAAAAATCTTCTTTATGCGGTCGCGGTTTGACGGTCGCTGTCTGACTGCGGGGTTATGAAACTGCTGTTTTAAAGAGCGGGTTTGGGGGGATTCGAACCCCCGGCTTTTAGCTTAGGAGGCTAACGCCATATCCAGGCTAGGCCACAAACCCAAAAAGTGCGATTTTGAGTGCGTTGCTTGCGTTGATTGTCGCGCTTACTGTTGCGCTTACTGTTACGCCTATATTAGTTGATCTGGATAACCTATAAGGTTTCCCGATTACGATATGTAACTGCAATGGAACTGATTGAGGCGAGAGAGGGAAGGACAAGGTTTCTTATTCCCGTTCAGGATGCGGAGAGCAATTTTCCGGCGGCAAGCGCGGAGGTCTTCTTCAATAAGAAGATGGAGATCAACCGCGATTCCACTGTCCTGATGCTTAAGGTTCTGAAGGATATGGATAAGAGGGCGGACGGCGAGGACGCGGTTAAGACCTATCTGGACGCGATGAGCGCCACGGGGGTGCGGGGTCTTCGCGTTGTCAATGAGTGCGGTCTGGAGGCGACTGTCAACGATAAGAGTGCGGAGAGTATTCCGCTTCTGGAGAAGAACCGCGATACCTATGCGCCGCTGATGGAGGTTTCCAATGCGGATGCGAACGTTATCATGCACGAGCGCCGGTTCGATGTGGTGGATATCGATCCTTTCGGGACGCCGGCGCCGTTTCTCAATGCGGCTGCGGGCTGTGCGAAGAGGTATCTGTTCATTACGGCGACGGACACGGCTCCGCTCTGCGGTTCGCACCTGAAGGCTGGTATCCGGCGCTATTTTGCAAGACCGCTGAATACCGAGTATCACAGCGAGATGGGGCTGAGGATTCTTCTGGGAGCGGCGGTCAGGGAGATTGTGAAGTACGACCGCGGTGTGGAGCCTCTGTTTTCGTTTACGAACGAGCATTTTGTGAGGATTTATCTTAAGCTGTCATACGGCGCCGGAAAGGCGGATGCGGCTATGGAAAATATCGGTTTTGTCCACCAGTGCCCGCACTGCCCGCAGCGTGTCGAGGAGCACGGAATTTCGGCTCACACACATCTCTGCCCCGATTGCGGTAAGCCGATGACGGTCGCCGGTCCGCTGTGGCTTGGTGCGGTGAGCAGACCGGATATCATAGAGAGGATGCAGAGTATTCTTCCCGAATGCGGTTTCGGAAGCGAAAAGCGGCTCTCACGCCTTCTGGAACTCTGTCATGACGAGATCGATACCTCGACCTTCTATGATTATCATACTCTGGGCAGGTTCTGGAAGGTTTCTCCGGCGGCGGTCGATACGGTTGTGGAGTCGCTTAAGTCCCGCGGTTACCGTGCTTCGCGTGTTCACTACGAGGGCACCGGCATTAAGACGGATGCTCCGCTTGAGGTCATCAGGGAAGTTATCTGCTGAGGCGGTAACCGCCCCGATTTGCACACGGTTAACGGGGGGGCGGCACATGTGCAAAAACGGACGGGTTTCCCGTACAGATAAACTGCGGGAATTTATTTAAGTTTTGAAAACATGAGCGCCCCAGCCGGGACTTGAACCCGGGTCGAAAGCTCCGGAGGCTCTCAGGATATCCTCTACCCTACTGGGGCACAAAAATAATTGTGCATCCGCCATGTTATCGGCAGGCTGTCGATTAATCGCGGATATTATCTATTATTAATGACTGATTAAACCTTGTTTTTATCAGCGCCGCTGATTGTAAAGCGCCCAGATTCTGCATGCGCCTTCGTGGCTTACCATACACGGACCCACGGGCTTTCTCGGAGTGCACGCCTTATTAAAGAGTTTGCAGTCCGTAGGGTCCGCGATTCCTCTGAGGACTTTGTCGCAGATACATGCCGAATTCTTCTCGACGTGCTTAATCTCGACGCCGAACTTCTTCAAAGCATCGTATTTCTCGTATTTAGGCTTGAGTTTCAGCCCGGATTCGGGGATGACGGGGAAACCTCTCCACTCAACGTCGGTCGGCTCAAAG
>JAFZMT010000235.1 GCA_017553245.1 Methanomicrobium sp. | reverse complement strand
CCTCCCAGTCGAGATAATTCAGCTGAATTTGAACGAACTCAACCTCGGGATGTTCGCTTAAAAAGGCGTCCAGAAATTCCGCATTGTCGTGGCAGGATATACCTATCTTCTTAATCTTTCCTTCAGCCTTCTTCTTCGCAATGAAATCCATACTGCCGAGTTCCTTCTCGACGCCGGTGAAGAGCAGTCCCATATTGTGGAGCATGTAGTAGTCGAAGTATTCGACGCCGCACTTTTGGAGCTGTTCGTCGAATATTTTCGACTGCTCCTCCCTGGTATGGATCATCATCATCGGCATCTTGGAGGCAACCGTGAAACTTTCGCGTGGATAGCGGGCGACAAGCGCCTCTTTTAACGCAGTTTCGGACTTGAAATCGTTATACATGTAGGCGGTATCGAAATACGTGAAACCCGCCTGCATGAAGAGATCGACCATCGCCTTGAACTCATCAATGTCGATACTGCCCCAATCCTCGGGATTTTTTAGGGGCAGACGCATACAGCCGAATCCGAGTTTTTTCGCAGGATCTCTGACAAAGGATTGCGTCATTTTATCGGTCTCTTTTCTCTGTCTCTTTTCTCTGTCTCTTTTCGCTGTCTCTGTCCGTTCGCCCGCGATCAGATGCCGCGTGCGAACTCCTTAATCTCGGCAAGCTTCTTCCCGGATTTGTTCTCGCTTCCGTGCGAGGTTATGATTCCGACATCCTTCATGCCGAGGTAGCCGATCATGTCCTTATACTGCGCAATTGCGCCGTCGTAGACATTCGGCGATTCCGAACTTAAAAGCAGGGCTGTCTTTTTGATGTTGTCCATCCTGCCCAGAGCATAGAATCTGTCGATTGTGCACTGGAGCTGTCCGCACATCGTGAAATAGTAAATCGGCGCTGCCAGAACGAGCATATCGGCTTTTTTAAGCTCGACGGTGACCTCCGCCATGTCGTCCTTCTGTGCGCAGACGCCGTTGCCCTTTGTATGACAGTATTCGCAGGCTATACATCCCGCAATCTTCATTCTGCCGACATTCTTGACAACTACGCCGTGTCCCGCCGACTCCGCACCTTCTTTGAATGCCTCAACCATTGCCGCCGTGTTTCCGTTCTTACGGGGGCTTCCGTTTAAAACAAGTATATTCATTTAACACACCTCTGATTGCAACAGAACACTGTTAATTTAAACCAGATATCTTAGTCTTTGTCTGAAGATTTTATAAGATTTTTGCGGATAACATCCGCAAAAACCGGCGGCAAAAATCAACTGCAAAAATCAGCGGATGTCGTTGAAGTATTTTGCGACTTCCTTAAGCTGCTTGGGAATATCTAGACCCTGCGGGCAGGATTCGAGGCATTCTCCGCAGTTGAGGCAGTTTGATGCCGCTCCGCAGCCGTTGGACTCGGCGCCGAGCATGGAGTGGTAATAGAAATTTGCCGTTGCGTAATCGTCGAAGAGGAACGAGTTGTTGTAATACGTGAAGCAGGACGGGATATCGACGCCGTTGGGGCAGGGGAGGCAGTATCCGCAGGTTGAACAGCCTATCTTCATGCGTTTTCTGAGTGCCTCGGCGACGCGGGAGGTAACTTTGAGTTCCGCGTCCGTAAGCGAATCCGGTTTCGTTTCCGAGGCAGTCTTCAGGTTGCCTTCGACCTGCTCCTTTATGTTCATGCCCGATAGGACGACCGTGACCTCGGGGTGATTCAAAACCCATCTGTATCCCCAATCGGCAGGCGTCAGGTCGGCACCGGCGGCGGCATTCGCCTCTCTGAAGAGATTAGCTATGTCCGCAGGCATCCTGTCTGCAAGGTGACCGCCGCGAAGGG
>JAFZMT010000234.1 GCA_017553245.1 Methanomicrobium sp. | reverse complement strand
TATCAATCTTTGAGTTAATTATCGCAATTTTCATTTTATCGGTATCGTCTCGGCCGTGCACATTTCGCAATATAATTCATTATATTGATTCGGGTTAAACTGAAAAATACTATCTTTAAAGAAAGACATACATTAACGGACTATCGAGGGATCACATTTGAAAGAGGTCGCAAGCAGCTACAATGCAAAAGAGGTGGAGGACGAGGTTCAGAAGTTCTGGACGGCGGAGGACACCTACAAAAAAGTAAAAGACTTACGAGCGAAAGGTGACGATTATTTCTTCGTCGACGGACCGCCGTACACGACGGGAAACATCCATCTCGGAACCGCGTGGAACAAGCTCATAAAAGATACAATTCTGCGATATAAGCGCATGCAGGGCTTCAATGTCTATGACCGCTCGGGCTATGACATGCACGGACTTCCGATTGAGGTCCGTGTTGAAAACCAGCTCGGATTCAAGTCGAAGAAAGATATCGAGGGCTACGGCATCTCCAATTTCATCGAGACCTGTAAGGATTTTGCGGTAACCAAACGCGACACGATGTCGGAGCAGTTCGAGAAACTCGGCGTCTGGATGGACTTCAAAGACCCGTATCAGACCATAAAGCCGGAGTTTATCGAAGCGGCATGGTGGGTCATAAAGAAAGCCGACGAGAAGAAACTTCTCGAAACCGGTTACCGCGTGGTCAACTGGTGCCCGCGCTGTGAGACCGCGATTGCCGACTCCGAGGTCGAATACTGGGACGAGGAAGACCCGTCAATATATGTGAAATTCCCGATTGAAGACCGCAAAAATGAATATCTTGTCATCTGGACCACTACCCCGTGGACACTCCCCGCAAACGTGGCTGTTGCGGCGGGCAAGGACTTTGTCTACGCAAGAGTCGAGGCAGAGAAAGAGGATAAGAAGGAGATACTCTGGATTGCCGAGGCGCTCTGCGAGGATGTTTTAAAGAAAGGACGATACACGAACTTCAAAGTCCTTGAGACGAAGACGGGTGCCGAGATTGCGGGCATCGAGTATTACTCGCCGCTTGAAGAGGCGGTTCCGGTTCAGAAGACTGTAAACCACAGGGTTGTGCTTGCCGACTACGTAGAGCTTGACAATACGGGACTTGTCCATATCGCACCCGGACACGGCTGGGACGACTACCTTGTCGGCGTCCGCGAAAAACTTCAGATTCTCTGCCCCGTCGACGGATCGGGACACTTCACCGAGGATGCCGGCATTTTCGCTGGTCTTTACGTCCGCGATGCCAACGATAAGGTTATTGAGGCGCTCGGGGACTTCCTCCTGCGCAGGATGAAGATTACCCACCGCTACGGTCACTGCTGGAGATGCAAGACGCCCATCATCAGCCGCGCCACTCAGCAGTGGTTCATTGCGATCCCAAAGATTAAGGAACAGCTTCTCTCCGAGATTGCCAAGGTCAAATGGTATCCCGAATGGGCTGGAAGCGCCAGATTCCACGATTTCATAGCCGACGCACGCGACTGGTGCATATCCCGTCAGAGATACTGGGGTATCCCCATCCCCGTCTGGAAATGCGACAAATGCGGCGAATACCATGTCTTCGGCACAATTGAGGAGCTGAACGCAACCGCGGGCTCAAACCTCACCGACCCGCACCGTCCGTATGTCGATGAGATAACCTACCCCTGTCCGAAGGGCTGCGGCGGCACGATGCGCCGCGTCGAGGATATCTTCGATGTCTGGTTCGATTCGGCAATGGCTTCGTGGGCGACTGTCGGATACCCGGGAAAGTCGGATGACTTCGAGAGGCTGTGGCCCGCGGATTTCATCACCGAAGGTCAGGATCAGACACGCGGCTGGTTCTATTCCCAGCTTGGCGCGTCCGTGATTGCGTTTGACAAAGCGCCCTATAAGAGCGTTCTCATGCACGGTTTCGCACTCGACAGCGAGGGCAGGAAGATGTCGAAGTCCGTCGGCAATGTCGTCACGCCCGAAGAGGTCGTGGAGAAGGTCGGCATCGATGTTTTAAGGCTGTATATCCTTTCGTCGAGCGCGCCGTGGGATGACCTGAAGTTCAACTGGGAAGGCGTCAAGACCACGAACAGGACGGCAAACATCCTCTGGAACGTCTATCGTTTCCCGCTCCCGTATATGATTCTGGACTCATTTGAGCCGGAATGCAATGCGGACGGCGTCTGGAACGGCGATTATGTCCGCGAGAACCTCTCGAGGATGCCGGATGAGGACAGATGGATTATCTCCCGCATCAATACGCTCTGCCGTGAGGTAACCGAATTTACCGAGTCCTGCGAGCTTCACCGCGCCTCACGAGCAATTCTCGGCTGTATCCTCGAAGACATATCGCGCTGGTATGTTCAGCTTGTCCGTTCAAGGATGTGGCTGGAGGAAGACGCCGTTGAGAAGATTCAGGCATACGAGACCATGTATTATGTCATGCGCAGACTTGCGGGCGCAATGGCACCCTACGCCCCGCACCTCTCCGAGAAGATTTATCAAAACCTCAGATGCGCGGGCGACCCGGCAAGCGTCCACATGCTTGACTGGTATGCCGGCGACGAATCTCTCTGCGATGCCGAGCTCGAGGCAGAGATGGCGGTCGTTCAGTCCTTTGACGAGTCGGTTGCCGCCGCAAGACAGGACGGAAAGAGAAAACTGCGCTGGCCGGTCTCCGAGGTCTTTGTCCTCACGGATTCAAAGGTCGTGGAGGGCGCGGTTTCAAGGCTGGGATACCTCTGTAAGCAGCGTGCGAATGCAAGAAAGATTACGGTCGTAAACGGTCACTGGGACAGAATGGGCGTCAGTGTCGAGCCGAATATGCGTGCCATAGGTCCGGGATTCGGCAAGCAGGGTCCGCAGGTCAAAGCCGCAATCGAGGCTCTCGACGGCGCCGCAGCCGCGGCACTGAAGACCGAACTTGCCTCAAAGGGCAGTGCGGTTCTCGGCGGATTTACGATTACTTCCGATCACGTGAAGTTCTCGGAGACAATGCCGGAGAACATCTTCCCCGCGGCAATGACCGATGCGACCGTCTGCGTCGACGTAACGCTCACCGAAGACCTTGAAGCCGAAGGATATGCCCGCGAGGTCATAAGAAGGCTTCAGGAGATGAGGAAGCAGGCAGGTCTCAATGTCGACGATACAATCACGGTAAGCATGTGTATCGCCGATGCGAGAGTCTCAAAGCTGATTGAGTCATGGAAGGACTCGATTGCTGGGGAGGTCCGCGCCGTTAAGATTGAGATGACGGATGAAAACGCGGTTGCGGGCGCACTCGTTCAGGAATGGGATGTCGAGGGTATTGCCATGAAGATGGCGGTAACCCGCGCCTGAATTTCGTGAAGAACAGTCTGCAAAAATAAATTAAAATTCTTTTTTACGGCATTTTATTGTAATTTTACGGATATTTTGCCATATTACTCTCAAAATTGTTATAATTATGCCTTATTCTCCGCCCAATCCTTTCCTTTTGCGATAAGGTTTTGCAGATACTTCACGCCTTCT
>JAFZMT010000233.1 GCA_017553245.1 Methanomicrobium sp. | reverse complement strand
TGTACTGTAAATATCCCCACCGCCCAACCTCTGCACCCATACTGATGAAGACATCCGGACCCACACGGATGACATACCGCATGAGAACTCCCGACAGCTTGCCGACGAGACTGATTAATTGAAAGACATTTGCAGCGGCATTCACCCACAGGAAGAGGACAAAACGCCCCCCATTCTCCATAACCTCACTGCCGATACGGGCAACCGCAAAACGCGGCACCCCTTGACCGTGAAATACGAAATACCTACCCATAACTAAACCAATTCCACAAGAACCAATCTCATGTATCAATCGAACCCCCCGCACCTGCACCCCGGATATATCAGCCACTGCTTTAATGGTGTAAAATGCCCATTTAAGAGATTATTCAGGAACTTACCGGAAAAACTCCTTTGCCACCACCCTTCAGCCACAAAGAAATGCCCTTCTCTGACAGAAGAACAGGTGGGACTCTTTCACGCGGAAGAAAAAACACAGAATCAGGCATTTTTCAGAACATTTGTTAGATCAAGTACAAACAAAATGACCGGAAACCCGATTTTTGAGCACGTACATAAACCATATATAGGTTTATACAAACTGACCAAAGAATCCGGATTATTCAAAAGATGACATATGAAACGGACACTCAACAGCGGAGGAAAAGCGGAAAAATAGAAAATTACCCAAAGAGATCAATATCGGTGAAGGCATTGCCGTCGAAGAGACCGCGTTCGGTAATCTTCAGAGCCGGAATCACGGTCAGCGCCAAAAATGAAAGATGGATAAAAGGACTGTCCGTTATATCGGGTACGCAGATCTCTATAAGTGACTCATTTAAGTCGCATAACAGCTCATTCACTCTCTCATAGGAATCATACGACATAAGAGCGCCGCATGACAGCGGAAGAATCGACTCATCATCGCCGCAGACACAGCACATGCCGCCGCGGTTCTCCCTGACCAGATTCAGAGCGCGGACTATCTCGGCATCACTGCAACCTGCGGCAATCACATTATGCGAATCGTGTGACACGGAAACGGCAATGGCACCCTTTGCCAGACCCAGACCCTTAACGAGTCCTACGCCGATTTTGCCGGTACCGTATCGCCCGCAGACAACACACTTGATGATATTTTCGTCCATATCGGGAATATTCGCGGTATCGATATTCATCCGGAGATTTTCGGTGATAATCTGCCCTTTTACGATGCCGATGACGTGCGCAACGCCGCATCTCTTAGGAAGCGCTATGTCGGCGACGCTGATCTCCGGCATATCAAAGACCGAGTCAAGAACGGCGGGTCTGACAAACGTTGCGGCGGACTTACCGACATCCTCTCCGCGTTTGTAGGTCGTTACGACCCGAAACTTCTCCGGGCATGACTCATCAATAACGCAGAAATCGGCAAGCCGACCCGGGGCAATCGCACCGCGGTCATTAAGCCCGAAATACTCCGCCGCCGAAAGCGTTGCAATCCTGTAGGCAAGATCGGGGGCAAGACCGCGTGCAATCGCATTTCGTATGCAGTCGTCTATACTGCCGTTACTGCACAGAAAATCGACATGCCGGTCATCGGTCGCAAACATGCATCTTGAAGCCGTACAGGGGTTTACAAGCGAAATCAGCCCGGAGCCGTCCTCCGCGGTGCTGTCGCGTATAAGGATGTGCATACCGCCGGTTAACTTCTCATAACCCTCCTCATACGATGTGCACTCGTGGTCGCTCCCTATACCCTGCATCATATACGCATTGAGGGATTTTCCCGAAAGCTGCGGTGAGTGTCCGTCGCGAATCTCGCAGATACCCAGTTTGCGGAATACCTCTTCGTCGCCGCCGATGACACCCGGATAATTCATCATCTCACCCAGACCTATGATTCCGCCGCGGCAGTCGGAATTGCCGGCGCTGTCTGCGACATTATACCTGTCATAGATCTCCTTCAGATCAGCGGCGCTCAAAACCGCGCCCGCCCTGTCAAGCGGAGTTGCGGGGACGCAGGAAGGAAGCATGTAAAAGATATCCGCCGCTGTCTTTTCGGCTTCGGATATCATATACTCAATACCCTTCTTTCCGCAGACGTTCGCTATCTCGTGCGGATCGGCAATAACCGTGGTAACGCCGCATCTGAGCATAATACGCCCGTATTCGCCGGGCGTCAGAAGAGAACTCTCTATATGGACATGCGCCTCGATAAGTCCCGGGATTACCTTTGCGCCGCCGAGGTCCGTCTCCTCTTTACCCTCATAATCGCCCTTACCGATAACAATGCCGTCTTTAACCCCGAAATCGCACAGTTCCCACGTGCACGAGAACGGATTGAAGACGTTGGCGTTCTTAAAGACGATATCGCACGGCTCATCTCCCAAAGCCGCCTTAAGAAGTTCTTTCCTGAGAGAGTTTACCATGATTACACCAAAAAAGGAAATCAGTTATTGCCCGTATCGGGGGATTCGGGAACGGATCCGGTTATATTGTCCCCTGCAGGTATGGATACCGATGCATTATCATCGGCGGGTATCGATACGGATACGCTGTCACCGTCATCAGATACCGACAGCGATACATTGTCACCCGCGACGGATACCGCTTCGGATACGCCGGTATTCGTATCGGCAGTCACTTCCGACATGTTTACTGCCGATTTGTCACCTGTCGATTCCGTATCATCAGATTCGGCAACTTCCGATGCGTTCACTTCCGCAGATACCTCATCGCCGCTGCCGTAGGTCTCCGCAATCACGGGATTGGCACTGCTTTCGGGCGCAACGGTCATAACTCCGTTTCTCACGGTCATATCCCTTATCTGCGCGCTGTGTCTTCTGCCGTTCTCAAGGACATACAGATAAAGCTTGTAACTGCCGTTTTTCATCTTTACGGGCAGAGAGAACTCATTGATGCCGTGCCTCAGCACAACGGTCGACACAAGGGTATCATACTCGGTCTGCCTGAAATTATCAAGGCTGTATATCGTAATCTGGACGGACGCGTTCTTTTCATCGCCCGAATTCTCCAAAATCACAATCAGATTGGAACCGTCGTAAACGGGAGTGCCGAAGTTGCAGTCCGTGATACAACCGGCAGATAAGACCGCAAGAACTGCCGTTAAAAACAGCAGAACCGATGCGATCTTTAATCCTGAAGAATCCGAAGACATTTAAAAGAATGTCAGTCTGTGAGGATTTATAATATTCGATTAATAAGCCAAAGCAATCAGGCAGTACCAATGCAATCGGAGTATATATTCAGTCTATCGGTTTCAAAAAAAGGATGGAATTTTTCCTGAAATTGTGCCGAAATTGTGCCGAAATCGTTGTTCGCAATCAGTATGTTCTGGCAACGATGGCGGGCTTTGCCGGCTTGCCGCAGATGATACACCTGCCTTCCTTATCCGCGATGTGCTCGGATCTGACCTCGCTTCCGAGAACGCTCACATCCAGACCCTGCTCGATGGCATCGGCGCACTCCTTGCAGCCGCACCACTGAACAACCGCGACACCCTTCTCGACGGCTGCCTTTGCCTCCTCAAGCGTGGATGCCGTATTTATCTGAGATACCGCCTTTGTCATCGCTCTCTTCTTCATCTCGGTCTTAAAAGCCTCAAGAAGCGCCTTTATGCCGGAAACAGCCTCGGTTCTCTTAACCGCGGTCTTGACGCCGTAGCGGTCGACAGCCATAACCGTGCCGCCGTCGATGTCCCTCTGACCGATCTCGATGCGCAGCGGGACTCCTCTCATCTCCCAGTGATAATATTTCGCGCCCGGGCGCAGTTCTCTCGCATCAATCTTCACGCGGAGACCTGCGGCTTTAATCTCCTTCTCAAGCTCTTTTGCCGCCGCAATCACGGTCTCGGCATTCTTCTTCATGATAATCGGGACGATGACGACCTGAACCGGCGCAACCTCGGGCGGCAGGACAAGTCCTTTGTCGTCGCCGTGGATGCTTATCATCGCCGCAATGCATCTCTCCGAGATACCGTAACAGGTCTGATGAGCAAGTTTTCTCTCGCCGTTCTCGTCCTCGTAGCTTAAATCGAAGGTCTTTGAGAAGTTATCGCCGAGGTGGTGGCAGGTGCCGACCTGAAGCGTTCTGCCGTCCGGCATTATCGCATCCGCCGCCATTGTGTAGTCTGCGCCCGGGAACTTATCCCAGTCGGGGCGCTTGGAGAAGATAATCGGGACACAGATTCTGTCGTAGAACTCGCTGTAAAGCGAGATTGCGGTCTCGACCTGCTCCCTTGCCTCCTCCCACGTCGCATGAACCGTGTGAGCCTCCTTAAACGAGGTAATCTCGCGCAGACGAATCAGCGGTCTTGTATGCTTTGTCTCGTA
>JAFZMT010000232.1 GCA_017553245.1 Methanomicrobium sp. | reverse complement strand
CCAAGTTTGAGACAACATTCAATCTGGTCAGCGAACAGCTTGAGGAATATCCCGAAAGCCGAATCATCATCTTCGCAAATTACCGCGATACCGTCCTTGCTCTATGCGATTACCTCGTAAAGAAGGGGGTTGACGCCCGCAAATTTATCGGTCAGGCATCGAAGGACAGCGTAAAGGGACTTACGCAGAAGAAGCAGATCGAGACGCTGAGCGAGTTTAAGGACGGAGTTTTCAAGGTGCTCATCGCAACCTCGGTCGGCGAGGAAGGTCTGGATGTGCCTTCGACCGATCTTGTCATCTTCTATGAGTCCGTGCCCTCCGAGGTAAGGAGTATTCAGAGAAAGGGCAGGACGGGCAGGCACGGAAGCGGCACCATCTATGTTCTTGTCACAAAAGGGACAACGGATGAGACGTTTACACACGTCAGCCGCGTTCGTGAAAAAGCCATGACTAAGGGTATCCGAAGCCTTTCGGCAACCGCGGCTTCGGGAGGGTTTGTCGTGACAACCCCGATGTCGGGATTGAGCAGCGCTGTTAAAGGGCAGTCCTCGATAACCGCGTTTTCGGACGCATCATACACATCCGGCGTATCCGGCGCAGTTGCCGGCACTGCGGCGGACAAAATTACGGGTAACGATACGGGCAGCGGCGCGCAGACAGAGAAAGTGCCGCTTGTAATCGCCGATGACCGCGAAGGTTCATCACGAGTCGTCGAGGCTCTTCACGGCTTCGGAATCTCCATGGGCTTTGAGCGGCTTGAGTTCGGAGATTACGCAATCGGCGACCGTATCCTCGTCGAAAGGAAGACAGCCCGCGATTTCACGGATTCGCTTGTCGAGCGCGATCTTATCGGGCAGATAAAGCGCATGGCGGATGCGGCGATAAAGCCCGTCCTCATCATCGAAGGCGAAGATCTCTGTTCCCAGAGGAATATCAACCCGAACGCGATTCGCGGTGCGCTCTGCGCAATCTCAATCGGCATGGGTGTGAGCGTATTCTATACGAAAACGCCGGAGGAGACCGCCGATCTTCTCTACGTCATGGCAAAACGCGAGGACAGTACCACCGAAGGCGGGCTTAAGTCCCCGCATTTCCATAAGACATACCGTTCAAAGCGCGAGCAGCTTGAGTATATCATCTCGGCATTTCCGGGAACGGGTCTTAAGAACGCAAGGCTGCTTCTTGAGCATTTCGGGACGATAGAGAACATTGTCGCCGCTTCCGAGGAGGAACTGCGAGCCGTAAACGGCATCGGTGAAGTTTCGGCAAAAAGGATATACGAGACCGCAAGAGAGCGCTATCCCGAATATTAAATGATTTTGAGCGCAGTCTTGCGTATCTATTCTGAAATTCTTACTCCAATTTTTTGAGAACGTCGACGCCGATGCTGACGGCTTCCATGAGCGCCACGCAGTCTTCGGGGCGTGTCTCGGATTTAATGCGGCGGCAGAGGATTTTTACAGCCGCTTCCACCTCACTGCGCAGTTCGCCGCAGGAACAGGCGTCGGATTCCGTGACAAATTCTGTATCCGCTTCGGCTTCTTTTTCCGCGGCATTGACGCAGGCTTCGGAATTTGCCGTTTCCTTCATAACTTTCGAATCTTTTGCGCTTTTTGTGCCTTTATTGCTTTTTGCGGCTTTCGTGCCTGTTGCGCCGTCAGCGCCGCCTGTCCCTTTGGCGGACTGTGCCTTATTTTCGCGGCAGACGACACAGTAAGTCTCGCCTTTGACCGTGAACAGCGGCGAACCGCATTCGGGGCAGGACTTGCCCAGCATCTTTGCGCCTTTAAGCAGATACTCTGCCATTATCTCATCGGAGCCTCTCATAATTTATCACTGTTTCTCGTTCATCTTATATATGGCGGTTTACTAAATTAATAATAGGATGTGATTTTATGGCTGACCCTCAAAAAACAATAAATTACTGCGTCCAGATGCTTTCGGCAATCATAGATGATTCCACAATACCCAGAAATATCAGAAAAGTAGCTGACGAGACGCGCAAGGTCTTATCCGATGATTCGAAGGCACTCGGAATGCGTGCCGCTACCGCGCTTTCACTTGTCGACGAAGTCTCAAACGACCCGAATATGCCCGTTCATGCGAGAACACGCATCTGGGAACTTGTATCCCAGCTGGAAACACTGCCGCTTGACTGAATGTGTCTGAATCGGTCAAAACCGGCATGATACCGAAAATACTCAAAAAATAATCAAACAACTGCTTTTTTCACGATTTCGGAGATTCATAAGAGCACGGATTTCCGAAGATCATCCAATCGAAATTTCACATCATTGAAATTTCAAAAAAATTTGGAAATATCCGGATAAAAATCTGAAAAAAGTCTGAAAAAATTGAAATGAATTTATCAGATTGTGTTTCTTGCAAACTGCATGATCTCTTCGCCGATGACGGTGCCTCCCGAGGGCATGGATGCGGTTAACTTCACAAGACCTATTCCCTTGTCATACTGTCCGAATTTCATGTCGCTGAAGGCCACTCTTATTCCCGCAAGCGTGCTGCCGTCACCCTGATCGGATGAAGTTACGGTCGCATATCCCTTATAAAGGACATTTCTTACGTTAAGTTTGCGGTTGAGTGTGTCGTAATCGGGACTGTATATATCAACGTTCATTGAGATCGTATATCCCGAGAATATAACTTTTCTGCCGTATGCGTCATAGAAGTTGAAATGAATCGTTATGCCGTCATTTCCCGGATTGGCATCCCAGTCGACGGCTTCGACATCGAGATCCATACTCTTAATCTCCGACGGCGTCGCATAGACCTCTCCCGAGTGGATATATGTTGTGGGGATTGTCTCGCCTTCGGAGGTCATGGTCGTTTCCGATGCGGGTGCCTGCTGCACCACGGTCTGCTGCGGTATGTACTGGACGCCTGCTCCGGCTGTCTTCATGTGGTAATTGTCCCAGATGATATATCCCAAACAGGCGACGAGCGCAATTGCGATAAGCACGGTTAAAATCTTTCCTGTTTCCATGCTTTTTCATTGGAGAGTATAATTAATAATCTTGTTGGGACCGGCAAAGTTGTCACGGAGTTGTCGCGGAGTTATCACGGAGTTGCCGCAAAATTGCTGCGGTATTGCATGAACGAGATAATGTGCCGGACGTATCAAAAAAAATCAAAAAAAAGGTAAAAAAGTGTTGGGGTGATTCGGGGGTGATTCCGGTTATTTTTGGGTATTTTGTTTATTTTCAGTTTGGGGATTGTTTTAGGTAATCCCGTTACTCGTCGTCCTCTTCGGCATCGGCGTCGTCGTAGGACTCGCTTTCGTAATCCGAATCATCGGCACCGTCGTCGGCATCCGCCGCATCGTCGTAACCCGCGTCGCCGTCGTCGATATCCGCATCGAGCAGGGACTTCTGTGCGGGATCGACTTTAGCGGAATTTGCCGCGGACGAAGACTTTGACGCGGATGAGGAATCGCTCTCCGAATCAAGTATCGTAAAACCGACAACGCTGTCGCCGCTGTCGAGTTTCATGATGCGCACGCCTCTGGTTCCGCGTTTCTGGATGGAGATCTCTGAGACCTTTGTCCTCATCACAATACCCGACTTGCTCATGAGGATAACTTCATCGCTGTCGTTAACAGCCTTGGATGAGACAACGGCGCCGCTCACGTCGACCTGTATGTTCTTGACGCCCATGGTCGCACGGCCGTGACCGCGGAACTCGTCAAACTCCGTTCTCTTGCCGAAACCTTTCTCGGTAAGGGTGAATAGGTGATCCTTCTCGACGACGGTCAGGTCCTGAAGGACATCCTCATAGCGCAGCTTGATACCCTTGACGCCGAGCGCATTCCTGTGCCTCAGCGGAACCGTCTTCAGATCGAATCTCAGACTCTGTCCGAAACGTGTTGTTATTACGATCTCGCCGTTATCGTCTATTTCCTTGACATCGACGAGTTTGTCGCCTTCGCGGAGGACAATCGCGTTAAGACCCGTCTGGCGGACTCTCGAGAACTCTTCCTCGGGGATCTTCACAATCATACCCTGACGGGTTGCGAAGAGCAGGAACTTGCTGTGATCGAACTTGGATATCGGAATAACCGCGGTAATCTTCTCGTTATTGAGATTGAGCAGATTGACGATGGCTTTGCCCTTGCTCTGCCGCGTCGCCTCGGGAATGTCGTAGACCTTGAGCCAGTAGACTCTGCCTTCGCAGGTGAAGCAGAGGAGATAATCGTGCGTGGAGGCGACAAAGATGCTCTTGACGAAATCTTCGTCCTTTGTCGTCATGCCGACGATACCGCGACCGCCGCGGTGCTGACCCTTGTAGGTGTCCAGCGGCATCGACTTGATGTAGTTGTCGGATGTCAGGGAGACAAGCACCTGCTTGTTCTCGATGAGATCCTCCTTCTCGAAGTCATCGACGTCGGCGACAATTTTTGTCCTTCTCTCGTTGCCGTATTTCTCGCCGATTTCGGCTGTCTCGCGCTTGATTTCGGCGAAGATGTGAGCGTCGTCCGAGATGATGAGCTTTAATCTCTCAATCTCCCTTGCAATCTCGTTCTTCTCGTCGACGATCTTCTGGGTTTCCAGAGCCGCGAGACGGCGCAGCTGCATCTTGAGGATTGCATCCGCCTGCGGTTCGTCGAGGCTGAAGTTGGCGATGAGCTTCTGTGAGGCTTCCTCGGTCGTCTTTGAGGATTTGATGGTCGCAATGACCTCGTCGATGTTGTTGAGCGCAATCAGGAGACCGTTCAATATGTGAAGTCTCTCCTCAGCCTTCTTAAGGTCGAAGACCGTCCTTCTGTAGACGACGTCCTTCCTGTGCTTGAGGAATTCGCCGATAATCTCCTTCAGATTCAGGTATCTGGGCTGGTTGTTGACGATTGCGAGGTTGATGACGCCGAAGGTGGTCTCAAGCGGCGTGTGCTTGTAGAGCTGGTTTAAGACCACGAGGGGCACGGTGCCCTTCTTGAGTTCGACGACTACGCGGATACCGTCCTTATCGGATTCGTCGCGAAGGTCGGATATGCCGTCTATCTTCTTGTCCTTGACAAGTTCGGCAATCTGCTCGATCATGCGTGCCTTGTTGACCTGATACGGAATCTCGGAGATGATGATTCTGGCTTTTTTGCCGTCATCCTCAATCTCGGCAACACCCCTTACGCGGATTCTGCCGCGGCCTTCTGTGAAGGCGTTGACAATGCCGCCGCGTCCGAGGATATTGCCGCCGGTCGGGAAATCCGGTCCCGGGATATGCTCCATGAGTTCGGCGACCGTGATGTCGGGGTTGTCTATGGTCGCGTTTATGGCATTGCAGACCTCGCGCAGGTTGTGCGGCGGCATCTTGGTTGCCATACCCACGGCAATACCCTCGGAGCCGTTTACGAGGATATTGGGTATCTTTGACGGCAGAACCAGAGGCTCTTTGAGGGATTCATCGAAGTTGGGTCCGAAATCGACGGTTTCCTTGTCGATATCGGCAAGCATCTCCTCGGCGACCGCGTCGAGTCTTGCCTCGGTATAACGCATTGCCGCAGCGGAATCGCCGTCGATTGAACCGAAGTTACCCAGACCTTCGACGAGGGTGTGACGATACGAGAATGGCTGCGCCATCTTAACGAGCGCATCGTATATGGACGAATCGCCGTGCGGGTGATACTTACCCATTACGTCACCGACGATACGGGCACACTTCTTGTAGGGCTTGTCGTGGGTGTTGCCCATCTCACCCATTGCGTAGAGGATACGCCTGTGAACGGGCTTTAATCCGTCTCTCACATCGGGCAGGGCACGTCCGATGATGACCGACATGGCGTAGTTGATGTACGAGATCTTCATCTCGTCCTCTATGTTTACGTTGAGTATCCTCTTTTCGCCGAATGTGAACTGCTCAGATGTCAAGGTTGGTCACCTCCTTTCCGTGACGGTATATGAACTCGCGGCGCGAATCGACGTCGTCGCCCATGAGTTTTGAGAAAATTTCATCGGCGTAGCTTGCGTCGATGATGTTTACCTGCTTTAATATTCGGGATTCGGGGTTCATTGTCGTGTGCCAGAGCTGGTCGGCGTTCATCTCACCCAGACCCTTGTATCTCTGGACGGCGACACCCTTATCGCCGAACTCGTTCTGAAGCCTCCTCATCTCGTCTTCGTTGTAGGCGTAGACCTCCTTGTTGCCCTTTGCCACGCGGTAGAGCGGCGGCTGTGCGATATAGACATAGCCGTTCTCGATGAGCTGGGGCATGTAGCGGTAGAAGAATGTCAGAAGCAGGGTGCAGATATGAGCGCCGTCCACATCGGCATCCGCCATCATTATGATGTGGTGGTAGCGTGCCTTCGAGATGTCGAAGTTTTCGCCGATTCCGCATCCGATTGCCGAGATAAGCGTCTGAATTTCGGCATTCTTGAGTATCTTGTGCTGCGAGGCTTTCTCGACGTTTAAGACCTTACCTCGGAGCGGCAGGATAGCCTGTGTAAGACGCGAGCGTCCCTGTTTTGCCGAACCGCCTGCGGAATCTCCCTCCACGATGTAGATCTCGCTCTTTGCCGGGTCGCGTTCCGAGCAGTCCGCAAGTTTTCCGGGCAGTCCGCTTCCTTCGAGGTTGCCCTTCCTTCTTGCAAGTTCCTTTGCCTTTCTTGCCGCTTCTCTGGCTCTTGCCGCCGTCAGTGCCTTCTCGACGATTGCGGCTATGACCCTCGGGTTTTCCTCGAAATACTCGGAGAGCGACTGATAGACAAGGGAATCGACGATACCCTTGACATTGCTGTTTCCGAGGCGCATCTTGGTCTGACCTTCAAACTGCGGGTTGGCAATCTTGATGCTTATGACGGCATTCAAGCCTTCGCGGACATCCTCGCCCTTGAGCGTCACGTCGGCGTTCTTGAAGAGGTTGTTTTCCTTTCCGAACTTGTTGATGGTTCGCGTAAGGGCGCTTCTGAAGCCTTCGAGGTGCGTTCCGCCCTCGCGGGTGTTGACGCTGTTGACGAAGGTCATGACGTTCTCGGAGTAGGTGAGCGAATACTGCAAAGCGACCTCGGCTTCGACCTTGTTGGCTTCATCCTTGGTGTTTAAGTATATGACGTCGGGATGAACGGGTTCTTTGCCGCCCATCAGGTATTTTACGAACTCGCGAATGCCGCCTTCGTAGTGGAAGATGTCGCTGAAGTCGTTCCTTTCGTCGTAGATCTCAATCTTAATGCCGGTGTTTAAGAACGCAAGTTCGCGCATTCTGTAGCTTAAGATGTCGTAGTCGAAGGTGACGGTCTCAAAGATGGTCGCGTCGGGCTTGAAGGTGATGATGGTTCCGCGGTCAAAGCCGTCGCGGGATGCGTTCTTTCTTGACGTAAGCGGCTTTGTGACGGCGCCTTTCGCAAACGACATCTCGTAGATGTTGCCGTCGCGGTAGACCTCGGCGGTAAGCCTCTCGGAGAGTGCGTTCACAACGGAGACACCTACTCCGTGGAGACCGCCCGAGACCTGATAGGTGTTCTTGTCGAACTTGCCGCCGGCGTGGAGCACGGTCAGAACGACTTCGAGAGCGCTCTTTCCGTCCTGATCCGCCATGGCGTCGACGGGTATGCCTCTGCCGTTATCCTGCACGCTGCATGAGCCGTCTTTTCGGATTGTGACCTTTATGTGGTTACAGTAACCCGCAAGGGCTTCATCGATTGCGTTGTCGACGACCTCGTAGACCAGATGATGCAGTCCGCGTATATCGGTGCTTCCGATATACATTGCAGGTCTTTCTCTTACGGGTTCAAGACCTTCAAGGATTGTGATATGGGATGCGTCGTAATTATTGTCTGCCAATTTCTGTCCCCCGGTTTAACAGTCCGCAAAGCCGTTACGGGATTGTCATGCCTGTTTTCGCATAACAATCCCGATGTTCAGAGAAAATGCCATGAAGCAGTCATGAAACATCATGATGAATGTCATGAGACATGATGTCATGAGACATGAAATACCTTCAAAAATTTTCACCAAAAACGGCTGAGTTTGTTGGACTAAAACACACATATATTATATGGGATTAAAGTAATTAAATCCACCGTAAATAATCCGCATTATTTTATCAAAAATGAAATTTAAGTTCAATATTTCTTTATTCGCGCACATTTTTCATGACCGCGGATGAGGGGGTTGAAGTCGGGATTGACAGAAGGGTTGACAGAGGGATTGACGACACGGTTGACGTCGGGTTTACGGCAGGGTTAACAGCCGGTTAACGGCAGGGTTGACGGCAGTATCTTTCGCCCCCGCATTCAGTCGAATCTGCCCACGTCGGCGTCGTCGATTCCGAGGTGCCTGTCGATTGCGATGACGAGACGGTTGAGTGTCTTTTTGGCGTCTTCGAGGTCTTCGGCGTCCATCATGCCCGGCTGATGCCACATTATCTTCTGGCGCAGTATTCCGAAGATCTCCTCGACTTCGGTATCCTTGAATGATTTCGGAAGCGTCATTTGAGTCATGTGATCGGCAAGTCCGTTCCATGCCCTGTCGGGGTTAAGCCCGAGATGCTTTGAGATGAGCAT
>JAFZMT010000231.1 GCA_017553245.1 Methanomicrobium sp. | reverse complement strand
CTTGGGATCGAGGATTGCGGCGGTATCGCCGTTTATGTAGATTACGGTTGAGTGCTCCGAGTCCGCGACATTGCCTATCTTTCGTCCTTCCGGCTCATCCTTTGAGATTTTGGTCGTGCCGTCCATGAGGTCGAAGTACTGGACGAGGTTGCCTTCCGTTCCGCGAATCTCGTAGTATCTGCCGTTATTCTCAAAAACATCGCCTTTCTGATACTTCGGAAGTCTGACCAGATACGTGATGCGGTAGACCTGTTTGCCGTTCTTTTCGCCGATGAGCTTGGGGTGGCGGGTGATTTTGCCGCCAAGCTCCTTTGTCAGCGCCTTTGAGACAAGTTCCCCGAGATTGTGGCTGGAGATAATTATGTCCATGCCGTCTTTGTTCTCCTCGACGTCGGTAATAAAGGAGAGCCTTTCGCCGTGCTTCTGAACCTCGTCCTCGACTCTGTGCGCGATATCTACGGCGCTGTTGCGCTCATACTCGTCGGGTTTTCTGCCGTCGGCGCGGAGCTGAATCGTTCCCGCATAGTATCCGCCGGCGTAGCGGCTGCACCTGTCGCACTGCTCTCTTGACCAGAGAATGAGGACATTGACGTCCTTTTCGACGGGAACGCCGTATATCTTACCCTGCACGTTCACCTTTACCGAAGTCCTGTTGGGGCTGGGGTCATGGTGCTTCATCGCTATGCTGAGTGCATGGACGTCTTCGTGGACGTGAATCGAGTTTAAGGCGATATCCTCTATGAGTTTTTCGCGGTCGAGCGCGCAGTCGGACCATGTATTCTGGTGTTTTAGCGATCCGCAGGTCGGGCACTGAACGCAGGGCACTCTGGCGTCATGCGTAATCCACTCGACCGCGCCTGCTTTGCATTTATTGCAGAGACCCCCGTCGCTGGGACCTCCGCATTTCGGGCATATATTCTGTCGTATATTCATGATAATTCGTATTTCTTCCGTATTCAGGTCGTATTTCGGTTGTATTCCGGATCGTAGTCGGGATCGGTTTAGGGATCAAATTTCGGGATCGTATTTCCGTGTCGGTTCAGAGTATCTGGACGTGAGGGACGCCGCCGATTCTTATGCAGGCGTCGGCGTCGATGATTCCAGCCTCGATTGCAATCGAGATTACTCTCTCGCCGGCAAGGTTTGCCATGGAGACCTTCTTAAGCGCTCTTATAAGTTCGTCGCGGTCGGAGAGTTCCGTTCCGTAGAACTTATCGGAGATGTCAAGTTCAAGGTCGCCTTCGGTAAATTTTTGATTTATCAGCTCCCTGTCGCATGCCGCGAGAAGTCTGTCGACGCCGTCTATCCTGTAAACCTTCAGATACATCTCTCAATAATATTTGCGCTGTTCAATAATCAAGTATTTCAAGCGGGGCGGCATCTTCGAAGTCGAAGGTCTTTTCAAAGAATTTCAAAGGTTTAAAAGAATTTTAAAGGTTTCAAAGAGTTTTAAAGACTTCAAAGGTTTCAAATGCTTCAAAGCGCCTCAAGCGCTGTAACTTCAAGTGCTACAGTTCAATATCCACGGAATATATCTTTTCGGGCGCGGTCTTATGGATGCGGACGGCATCCTCAAGGGTAATTGCGCCCTTTTCCAGAAGTCTTCGCGTGAATCGCGGAACCGACTTGGGACCGATGACCGAGCCGGGACGTGTCGGGTCGTCCATGTAGTCGCTCTCCATTGTGAAGTAACGGTTTTCAGCCGCAAACCGCGATGCAAATTCGGGAATGCCGTCGAACTTCGCGATAAAAGAGGGCGAAAGCGGCGTGTCGTATTCGGCGAAATGCTTGACGACGCGGTGCGGGCTAACCCCCGCGCTCTTTGCCATATCGGCGATATCCGCGCAGGGTGCGCTCTCCGCATGAATCTGGAGGGCGCAGCCGCAGTCTTTGGCAAGTTCAAGCGAATGCATGAGTATTCTGTTTGACGCCGCCAATACCTCTTCTTCCACGGGATAATGCGGTCTGCCGTTCTTGAGCGCCACGGCGTCACCTTCGGCGACATATTTTGCGGCAATATCCATGCCGCCTTTCATTATCTCTTCAATCTCCGAAAGCGTCATGGAGGTCAGCGCCGAAAGCTTCGTTATCTCTGCGGGGTGAACACCCAGAACCGTGAAGACCTTAAGACCCGCGGCGCGTATGGCATCGGCGGTATCAAGGGTATTTTCAAAGACTTTTACAAAATCCTGCGCGGAATGCGGAATTATCCCGTAGGTCCACGACGGCAGTGAGACAAGAAAGAGATGCGTGCCGCCGGCGTTTTTAAAATCCGTTGCCGCCTTAACTCCGAGACCGTTAATCGTATCTATATGGATATGATCGTCGGTTATCGGAATATCATCCAGAATCATTTGAATCGATTTCCAAAAATGATTATATTACAGTTTTCTTACGTTGATTACGTTCTTACGTTCTTGCGTTCGTTTACGGCTGCCAAACCGCGTTTCAGATCTCTTCCAGACTCAGAATCTTCATCATCGGGTATTCATTCTCGAGTTTAAGCTCGGCAACGCATTTTGCGCCCTCATAGACCGTGGTAATGCGGACTTCGAACATCTTTCCGGCAAGCTCGCTGTATCCGAAGGAGTTAATGACCATCATCTCGGTGTGAATCTTCACCTTTATGTCCGTGACATAGGGCTGAAGTCCGACGGCGTTCTCGATTGCCTTCTCCACGGATGCCGCCGTTTTCGGAGAGATCGGCGTGCCTACCCACTGGTGATACAGTGCGCCGAGTTTTATGCCCGCCTCAAAGACAGCCTGTGCTTTGTTGTCCGGCATCGTATTCCTGTTTGTGTTATCTGCGCTCATATCCTGTCCTTAAACTGTTTTCAAAGCCTGATATAAAATTTTTATCCGATTTGATAATCCGATTCCGACTCTCTGATTCCGATTATTCGATTCTCAGTATCCGATTCCCGTGGTTGCGGGTCAGAGAAGTCTCACCATATCCTTATTCGGCATCATAATCAGACCGTCTCTGTGCATGTCGTCGATTGCCTTCATTACCTCATCTTTGCCGTAATTTTTGGCGGCAAGGTCATTATACACATCTTCTTTCGTAGCGGATTTCTTCTCGCTGTTTTCGGAGAGTTTTTTGATTGTATCCAGAATATCGCGGACAAGAGTGCGTTTACGCTGCGTAAGTCCCGTTTCAACGCGGTCGATATCGAACGTATTCGTATTGGGGTCGTATGCGACGTCGCGAAGACAGCGGTCGACTATCTTAATGACGCGCTGTGCATCCGATTCGTCGACCGTATTGCTGAGCCTTACCCTTGCGCTCGCCTCCGCAAGTCTTACAAGCGCCTCCAGCTGTCTTGCGGTGACGGGAACGGGCTTTGAACTGTCGGCGGCAAGCCCGCGGAGGTCCAGATAATACTGAATGAGTATCTCCCTTGCTTCGTCGGTCATCTGCGGGATACAGTTTCTCTTTGAGTAGGCAACGTATTTTCTGAAGAGAAGCGGGTCAATCTCGGGCGTTACCGGCGCAAGCTTCTGTTTTATGTTCTCTTCGGTCGTGTTCTCAATCGGCGCCTTCCTGTTGAGTTCGAGGAGTTCGCCGACCTCGTGGGATTTGAGGATATGCTCACCGATTGCGCGGTCGAGCTGCTGATTGGGCGCATCTCTCATGAGGAATATGAGGTCGAAACGCGATAGAAGCGACGGCGGCATATTGACCTGCTCGGAGATTGAGTCATACTGGTTGAAACGCCCGAGTTTGGGGTTGGCGGCGCCGAGGAGTGCGCAGCGCGACCGCAGGGTTGCGGTTATTCCGGCTTTTGCAACCGAAATCGACTGCTGTTCCATGGCTTCGTGCAGAGAACTCCTGTCGTCTTTATCCATCTTATCCATCTCGTCCACCGCCGCGATACCCATATCCGCAAGGACGAGGGCGCCCGCCTCGAGCGTCCAGCGTCCGTCGCCGAAGTCGTCTTTGACGGCGGTGGCTGTGAGACCCGCGGATGTCGAGGACTTGCCGCTCGTGTAGATTCCGCGCGGAGCCAGTCTGATGACGTAACGCAGCATCTGCGACTTTGCAATACCCGGGTCTCCCACGAGGAGCATATGAATGTCGCCTCTGAGGTGGGTGCCGTCGGGAAGAGTCTTCATGACGCCTCCGAAGAGGATAAGCGCGATGGATTCCTTGACTTCTTCGTTGCCGTAGATTGACGGCGCTATCGAGTGCCCGAATTTTCTGTAAATTTCGGGATCGCGGCTCAACTCACGTATTTCCTTCTCGTCTTCTTCGGAGATTTCGACCTCCTCGAACTCTTTTTCGCTCATCTCGATAGAGTTTGCCTCAAGGTAGAGATCGAAGAGCGGGGACTTTACGGAGCCGTTTGTCTTCTGAAATGAGCGCAGTATGCCGTTTATGACAACCCTGTCGCCGGGCGATACGTTTGCCACAAGGTCGTCGGTGATGTCCACGTCGAGTGTCTGGGGCTGTTCGCCGCCGCGGAGACCCTCGGGAGACTCCTGTATTCTTACCTTCTGCGTGTCCACGAATTTCGAGAGGGCGGGCACAAGTTCAAACTTTGTCTGGCGTTCGCACTGGGTGCAGTTGCGGTAAGGCTCGGTGTATGCCCCGAAAGTCGGCTGAGCGTAAGGCTGCGTCAGAGTTCCGCAGTTGAGGCAGCGGAAGACACCCACGACAAGACGCGGTCTGACCTCGGTCACTTTTCTGACGATACCTTCGACCGAGATGAACGTGTTTATGTGATTGGCGCGTATATCACGGATATTGGTCTTTTTGGGGAGTTTGACGAAGCGGATATTGATCTCGTCGGCTTTGTCCTCCTCTTCCTTCGTGAATATGAGGTTATAGGTTTTAACGGCGTCTTTGACGTCGCCGATGACCTTTGAAGGATTTTTGAGGAGTTCATCGGCAAGACCCAGACCCTTCTTACCCCACTTTTCGAGTTTCTGGTAGTCTATGACAAGGGATTTTTTGGAGTTCTGATAGGAGTATTCGCGCCCGATCTCTCCCAATTCCGCCACGTAGTATTTCTTCAGGAATTTTGCCCAGTCGCCTGCCTTGTCCGTGACATTTGCCGAACCGCTTGTGCCTTCGGCTTCAAAGGGCATCATTCCGTCATTTTCTGACTTTCCGGTCATTTGACACCGCCGTTACGGACGGCGCTTAAGACACAGCGGGCAATGAGGGCGTCCATCTGTATGTTCTGATCCGCGCCTTCGCTGATCCTGAAGTCAGCCTCGCCGAGATGACCGATAAGTTCGACTTTGAGCCTGCGGTCGATTGCCGTATCGTTGACAAGCGTCCTGTAAAACTGATTTATAAGCTCGTTGGGCGCAATTCCGCGATTTACCGTAAGTTCGTGGAGGGAGTTTTCGGCTGCCTCGAAGTTGCCCTCAAGGATAATCCTCAGAAGTTCGCGGATTTCGTCGGGTTTTGCCGTCGAAGTTATCTCGTAAATCATGTCCTCGGAGATATCCGGGTTGATTATGGCTGCGCCCTGAAGGGCATTGATGGCTTTTCTCATGTCGCCCTGCGCGACGTAGATAATGGCGTCCATCGCGGATTCGCTTATGTTAAGCCCCTCGTTCTTTGCGATTCGCTGAAGTTCTTCGGAGATTGCCTCCCTGTCCAGCGGCTTGAAGCGGTAGATTGCGCAGCGGCTCTGAATCGGGTCGATAATCTTGGATGAATAGTTGCAGGAGAGGATGAAACGGCATGTCTGGGCGTAATTTTCCATGGTGCGCCTCAGTGCCGACTGGGCATCGTTGGTGAGCGCGTCGGCTTCGTCGAGGAAGAGTATCTTGAAGGTCGCTTTTCCCATCGGCGCCGTGCGCGCGAACTGCTTTATCTGATTTCTGACCACATCGATGCCCCTTTCATCGGATGCGTTGAGTTCCCTGAAGTTTACCTGCCAGTCGTCGCCGAAGAACTCACGCGCAAGTGCGACGGCGGAGGTTGTCTTTCCTATTCCCGCCGTGCCCGTAAAGAGCAGGTGCGGAAGGCTCTGCGCACCCACATAGTTCTTGAGGCGCTCGACTATCTCCCGCTGTCCCACGACATCGTTCAATGTTGCCGGTCGGTATTTTTCAATCCAGATTGTGTTGTTCTCGCCCATATTCGTTCATCTCCCGCATTATATTATATGTCAGTCATGTATCCCGTTTATGTCCTGTTTTCGTACAGGTCGGATTACATTTTATGTATAAGAGATCATTTCAAGAATAAATATGAAGTACTATTTG
>JAFZMT010000230.1 GCA_017553245.1 Methanomicrobium sp. | reverse complement strand
CACTAGCTGGGCAGGTGACGACATCGGTGATGTCAGCATACTATATTGTACTTAGGGGTTTTTAATCTCTATGATCCGTTTTTCACGCAAAACCCGAAAAGTCACGACCGCAGAATACGAACGACGAAAAATACTCAATTTCAATACCCGACACGGAATACAGAAAAGCGAGAAAATCTAGAAAACCGAGAATATCAAGAAAATCGAAAAAACAAAGCGCCCAGCTCGGAATTCGAATCCGAGTCGCAACCGTGACAGGGTTGCATGATAGGCCTCTACACTAGCTGGGCAGTACAACACACCAGACCCACGCGATTTACAGATCCCGCCTCCCGGATTCGAACCGGGGACATCGCGGTAGCCGCGCAGTTGCTCGACTTCGTATCGGGCAAACCAAACTACAGCCGCGCACTCTACCAGTCTGAGTTAAGGCGGGGCTGGTGCGCTATATATGTTAAACTGATAAGGCTTTAAACGTTTTCTTTTGTCACCGGCGATATGACAGAATCCCGCACTTTTTCTCGGAGAAATGACTCGCGCGCAGACCGGCTGACGCGGAATGCGTAAAAGAATCAATATCAAAAACGGGAAAACAAGGAAAAACGCGGAAAAACACGGATAAACGTGTAAGAAGCAGCTGAAAAGCTTTGGAGAAGCGTGTAGAAAGCATCGGAAAAGTGAGTAAATAGTGAATATAAAGTTTCGGAAAAGCGAGTAAAAAGTTCGGAAAAGCGAGTAAAAAGTTCGGAAAATCGTGTAAAAAATATTGAAAATGTGATTAGTTTGCGGACGGCGGTGTGCCTGCGCCCGCCGTGCCCTGAACGGCAGCCTGAATCTGCTGCTGAAGCTGCTCGTATTTCGTCTGCAAAGTCTTTTCCTGCTTCTCAAGCGACTTTATGCGAAGCTCAAGCGTCTCAACCTTATCGTTGAGATCCGCCTCAACCGATGCCTTGTCCTTCTGCATCATGACCGAGCCGATTGCAGTGTAGACGACCGCATCTTCCTTTACGGAGGAAAGCTCCTCGATAGCCTTCTTTGCTTCCTTGGCAGCCATCTCGAAGCTTGCCTTCTGCTGAAGGATTGTCTGAAGCTGCTGCTGTACCTGCTGGAGCATAGCCAGCTGATTCTGAACCTTTGGTGGTATATTATTCATCTCTTATTGCCTCCTGCATCTCTTCGGAGATCTGAATTAATCGTAGCCATGTATTAAGTGCCGCACGAAGTGCCGATATGTCGTCAGCCTCGACAGTCAGAATAACCGACTGCACGCCGCCGTCGTCGCAGAACGAGACTTTCGACGACGAACGCCCCATATCCTCGTCCTCCGGCAGAACAGCCTGCCAGATGGTCTTTGCATACGGCGTCTCGAAACGAAAGACCGCCTTATTCCTGTAATTTGAGTCTGAGGACATAACGCCGTCTCTGTGCACCGTCAAAGATAAGCACATCCCGATTATCTTCCGTTTTACAAACTTTGATATATGAACTCAGTTTATCATAAACAATTTGGTTGCCCGTAACCAGACCTCTTATCAGTTCACCCTCGCGGTTCTCGACCGAATACGAGGTGAATAAGAGATCAAATACGGGTTCTTCGTTGTGAAAAACTTCAATCAAAAAATATCTGCCTGATTTTGAGACAATCAGAAGATCATCGTCAATGCCCGCAATCTCGCCGAGTCCTGCCTTTCCCCGCGGAGTATAGTGACCTCCGAGGGAAAATGCAAGATCCTTTGAAAATGTTCTGAGGGGCGGTGCAGGTTTGCGCGAAGTGGTAACTTCCATTATCTGGCTTTAACAGTCTTTATACCTGCGCCACGCTCTTTGAAAAGAATGCGGTGACCGCAGTAGGGACAGCGGACATTGATATCAATCTCCACTTTTTGTTTGCACCTTGCACACTTATAACCTGACATAAATTAAGACCTCATTTACTCTTTAATTAATGAACGCTCAATTGTACGGAGTGCAACCTTAAGGTTAGGCGTCTGCGGGACGTATGCTCCGCCGGCATACTTGTATCCGCACTTCTTGCATTCCCAGATTCCCGTTCCCTTTCTGGTAACGGCTTCGGTTGCACAGTTCGGACATACATGCTTTGCTTTCGCAATTTTCTCGACTTCGTTGACGCGCTTTCTGAGGAATCTGCCGTATCTGGGACCGAATCTGCCCGATGTTCCGACAACCCTTCCTTTTGCTCTCTGATTTGCTGATTTTGCCATTGTTTCTTAGCCCCGAATTTAGGTCTGTATATATTGGATTTGTAACCTTATTAATTATGACTGGTCTGTACTTTAATATTTCCCATCCGCCCCGCAAAATTTTTGCGAAAGCGCGGATTCATGACGCAACCCCACACAGCCGTGACACTCCGTGCCGCAACGTGCGCAAAGTTGCACAGTCGTGCCGCAACCGTATGCACCCGCGCCGCACAACGCCGTAAATGCCGCATTATGCCGCGATTAAGGGATTCTCAGTCCTGACTGAGGAGTTTTACCTCGCCGTCACCCTTGGTGAGACGGTTTACGAGATCGAAGAATTCTCCCTGAATTCCGGCGGGGATTTTGCAGATGCATATCCATGAGCCGTCTTTCTGCCACTCGTCCTTCTCAAGGGTTGTCGCCGCCGCCAGCTCGCCGTATGCCTTGGGCGCGAAGTCCGCGGGTATCTTCACCGCATAGCGCGCTTCCGCAAATTTAATCGGAATCAGCGGTCTGAGGGCTTTCATGACCTCTTTTACCTGCTCGTCGACATGCTTGAACGGGTCGACGCTGACTCTTGCCTCCTCCATTGCCATCTCTATGCGCTTTGGCGGGTGCGGGAGTTTTGTCTGCGGATTTATCGCGTTTCGCGAGATGAAGGTGATAATCTGGCTGCGCTTCATCTCGACCATGTGTTTCCTCTGTTCCGCGGTCAGGTGAATCTCGCCTTTCGTGATGATACGCTGCGCTATTGTCTCGAAATCGGTTGTTCCGAAGACTTTTTTGAGCGATTCGTCCGAGGCTTTGTCTGTCTTTGATGCGTTCTCGAATACGAACAGTGCCGCGACGGCATCCTCAATGTTGATCTTTTCGCCCTGGCGTATGCGCGCCGCTTCATCGGGATCCACGAGGATCTCAAACTTCTCCCCGTGGCTCTCAAGCCTTGCCACTACTGCCTGCTCAAGAGATATCAATTTTACACCTCACTCTTTCTTATCGGTCTTGGGTTTTTTGTTCTTAGCCGCGTCGTCCTTCTTTGCGGAGGTCTCGGTCTTCGCCTTCGCGGCTTTTTCCGCTTTCTTCTCTTCTTTCTTTAAGGACGCGTCGAATTTGTCAACGCAGACCTTGACTTCTTCCTTGGTCATCTTCCTGAAGGACGAGGTCTTCAAGTCAACTATGCCGATTTCGACCGTGCTTACGTCATACTTGCCTTCGGTTGCGGCATGAAGGGCTTTGAGTCCCATGGGGATTGCGTCCGCGATTCCCATTTTGTCGCTGTAGTCCTCCTCAAAGACCTTCATTACAGCCGCTCTTCCGGTGCCGATTGCGGTTGCCTTATACTCAAGGAGAGTGCCCGAGGGGTCGGTCTCGAAGAGGCGCGGCACGTCGTCGCTTACGCCCGCAATCAGGAGCGCGGTGCCGTAGGGTCTGCCGCCGCCGAACTGCGTGAGTGTCTGCATGTGGTCGCAGAGTTTCTTTGAGAGTGTTTCCACGTCGATGGCTTCGTTGTATGAGACGTGGTTTATCTGCGCCTCGACTCTGGCGCGGTCGACGAGTGCCCTCGCATCTCCGACAAGTCCCGAGGATGCGACCGCGATATGCTCATCGATCTTGAAGATCTTCTCGATTGACGACTGTTCCAGAAGTCTGGAGCTTACGCGTTTGTCGACGATTAACACAACGCCGTCCTTACATTTGATTCCGAGTGCGGTGGTTCCGCGCTTTACCGCTTCTCTGGCGTATTCAACCTGATATAAGCGTCCGTCAGGGCTGAACATCGTTATTGCCCTGTCGTATCCTCCCATTTGAGCGTTCATTGGTTGCATTGTAACTCCTCAATATCTTTTATTGTGTAATACAAAGAATCTTGGCTTTTTATTCCCTCTTTATACAAATCAATCTTTTCCCGCGATACTCTCACGGGACGATAGGAAATACCTTTTAAGGTTATGTCCTTTTTTGCATATAGCAGATTTGATTCCGAACATTCCTTCCCGTCCGCAAAGCCCGCACATTCCGCGGAGTCAGCCGCGACGTTTCCCGCGCCGTTATCCTCACGGCATTCCGCGCCGGCATCCGCTTCGTTATCCGCATCGTTTTCCGTGCAGTTTTCCGTGCCGTATTCCGCACGGCTTTGCGCGTCGCGTATTTTCTCCTTCAGCGTGAGTATTGTTCCCGACGTGAGAACGGGTCGGATTGCGCACGGCATGTCGCCGATTGCGTTGACCGTCGATACCGCCGCCTGAAGTTTCTTCTCGTATCCCCGCGTGCAGCGGACGATTGCCCAGTCTCCTTCGGTATGGACGACGCTCATGCCGATTTCGGCGGCACCCGCGTCACCGAAGAGGGATGAGACCGCCTCGTAAACGGCGTAATAGACGGCTTTTCCGTCCGCATTCAGACCGTGCGGGACGATGCGGCAGAGCACATAGCGTTTGTTTACCCTCAGTGTCGGCGGAAGCGCTTTCATGATATCTCCTCCCCGTCATCAAAGGACGCGTCAGCGGGCACGGTCGCGGCAAAGTCCCGCGGATTGACCGTGACGGGATTCTGCGGGTTTAAGAGCGCCGATACCGAGTTCAATGCGGAAAGTGTCTCCTCATCGGTCATGCCGAAGAGACCGCAGAGATTCTGAATCTCGCGAACGCCGCGAAGCTGGGTATAAGTCCGCGCTCCCGTGGATATCGTGAGCATAAAGCCGTATTTCCTCTGAAATTTCAGGATTTCGGCGTATGCGGTAAGCGCCTTCTGCCTTGCAATTCCGCGTCTGCGGATTATCGGCGCGAGATCGATGTCGACGGCAACCGACCTGTCCCGCGCATTTATCGCGCAGACGTCGTCGAAGGCGTTTTTCGGAGCGCCGTCGATGTTTCTGAGGATATTGATTCTGCCCGATGTCAGCACACTGCGGTTGAAGGCGTTGTCGCCCGCATTGACGGCAACAATCGGCACGGAGTCGTATTTTTTGACCTGATTCTGAAAATCCTTGAAGTTTTCGGCTTTTATGACCGCGCCCCGCACAATCCCGACGCCGTATATCTCAAAGGTCGTCCTGCCTTCGAACTCTTTCGGAGTCGCGGCTTTAAAATCCGCGTTTGCGCAGACGAGCCTTGAAAATCCGAGATGTTTTGCTTCAAGAGCCATCCGGCGCAGTGACGAACTGCCCAGCGGATAAGAATAGACACAGGCGTCTGAGATCATTGTAATATAGTTATTGAAAAAGAGCAATGAATCTTTGTTTCCGGCAGGAAGTCCTGCCGTGCCGGTAGGAAACGGTCAGAAATGACCGACCGTATCGCAAAAGGGTATCGGAGAGATTCCGATACCTTTGCGGATTTTTTATCTTTTTATTTACTTTCCTTTGTTCTGGTTGGAACGGATGCTCGGGCGGGTGTGTTCGGTTCCCTTGCCTCTCTTGAGCATTCCGCGTCCTTTCATGCCGGCGCTTGTGCGTCCGCGCTCTGCACGTCCGGTGTTCTTGCCGGAGGATACCCACGAGAGGTGAGCGTCCGACTTGATTGCCGGGTGGTTGCCGTCGACGAGGATGACCTCATACCATTTGGATCTTCCGTCTTCTCCGACCCAGTAGGAGTTGAGGACTTCGAGGTTGGTGTATCTGCGTGATGCACGCTCTTCCGCCATTCTCTGAATGCTCTTTCCCATTGTGTTGCGGCGCATTCCCATGCGTGCCGTGCGGCGACCGCGTATGTATCTGGACTTCCTGCGTCCGCCGCGGCGAACCTTAACGCGGACTACGATGATTCCCTGCTTTGCGCGGTATCCGAGGCTGCGTGCCCTGTCGATCCTTGTCGGTCTTTCGACACGTGCAACGCTGCCTTCTTTACGCCATTCCTGCATTCTGCTCCAGAGCAGACCTTTTACTTCAGTTTTGTCCGGGCATTTCCATGCGTCGCGGACGTAGCTGTACATTGATCTTGACATTGGTATTTCACCTTAAAGGTTCAGCAATTTTTTGCCACATTCCTTTTTTAACCGTTTTTCGGGATTTCCGCGGGGATGCGGAGGTTGCCCTCAAAGGTTCTTTACATATTGGTTCTTGTATGCAAAAAAGGTTTGGTATGTTTCGGATATTGATTAAAGGGATTAAGATAATTAAGAGAGTAAAGAGAGAAACGGCGGATTTTTTGCCGCATCTCGTTCTCATTCTCAGTTCTTCTCTTTTCTGACGACGTGTATGTCTTCAATGCCCGTTACGGGATACTGACCGTGCTCGTCCTTTTCTGCGGATTTGACCATGTCCCAGATTGTGAGGAGTGCAATCGAGACTCCGGTAAGCGCTTCCATCTCGACGCCCGTCTTGCCGTAGGTCTTGACCGTGCAGGTCGCTTCTATGCAGTTTTCGTCGGCGATGTCCTCGAAATCGACGGAGACGCCGCCGATGGGGAGGGGATGACACATGGGGATGAGGTCGGAGGTTCTCTTTACGCCCTGTATCGCGGCGACACGCGCCGTTGCAAGGACGTTTCCTTTTACGACCGTTCCTTCGCGGATTGCCTTCATTGTCTCTTCGCGCAGGTAGATTTTTCCCGCGGCGACCGCCAGTCTGTTTACGTCGGTCTTT
>JAFZMT010000024.1 GCA_017553245.1 Methanomicrobium sp. | reverse complement strand
GCCTCAAGGAACCAGCCGGCACGCGGACCTCTCTCCTGTGCGAGGATTGCCTTATAGATGCAGGTGAAGATGTCTTTGGGGTTAATGCCCGCTTCCGTGCCCGTTTCGTAGACGGCGTTGTGGATATTCTCCGCGTTCCATACAGGCACTTTGCCGAGTTTCTCGACGAGGAGTCCTATGGCACGTTTTTCTTCGTCGCCGAAGGACTTTGCACAGTCGGGCAGTTCTTCCTTGACCGTGAAGCTTACGTTTTCGGGAGCGTACTGCTCAACCCAGATCTTTGCGCGGCGGGCACGCTTTATTACGGCATCGCGGTTTTCGACATTGTAACCGCTTCTGGCAAGGATTTCGAGGATGGCGTCGTCGTCCTTTGCGATCTGAACGACCGTAACCAGATGTCTGAACGGGATGTCGGTGGCGACGTTCGATATCTTTGACAGTTCATACTCGCGGCTGTCGGCTTTCTCGGCGACTCTTGAGTATTCGTCGATGAGGGTCAAAAGTCCCATTCCCGGGTCGAAGTTGATTGCCTTCTCGGGTTTGCTCCTGACAATCATGTAGCGGAGAACGTCGGGAGGCACAATCTCAAGCATGGACGAGATTGTGATGGCAACACCCGTCGAGGATGCCATTGCGCCCTTTCCTTTGAGGCTTATCCACTCGTACGGGACGGGGAAAGGCGCTTTGCCGCCGAAGATCTTCTCCACAATCTCTTTACCCGTGTCGTAGGAACCGCCGGCTGCGGCATGGTCTTTGCCGAAGGGCTCCACGGTGACGCCGAGAGCGTTCCAGCGCATGGGCCAGTCGACGCGCCAGACGAGTTTGCCCTCGCCCTTGGAGTAGTCGCATTCGTCGACATGCCCGCAGGAGCATCTGTATTTGACGATATGTCTTTCCGCGTCGTGCTCAAGGATTTCGGCGTTGCTTATCTGTCCGCAGCCTTTGCAGATGGGGTAGAAGGGCACCCAGTTGTCGGGGAGTTTTCTCTGCGAGACTCTCTCGAGAATCTCTTTGATTTCGGCGGCATTCTCAAGAACGGTCTTAATCTGTTCGGTGTATTTGCCGCTCCTGTAAAGTTCGCTCGAACGGAGAACCTTTGGTTTAACGTCCAGCTCTTCGAGCGCCTTAAGGAAAGGCTCAAGGAAGTGATCCGCATAACTCTTGTGCTTGCCGCAGGGACAGGGTATGTCGCAGAGCGGATATCCTATGTATTTTGCGTAGGACTCGTCAAGGAAAGGATAGACTTTTCTGAGAGGATCGAAGTCATCGGCATTGTAGATAAGTTCGGCATCAATGCCCTGATCCTTCATTGCTTTGTAGACAACGTCGCCCGTGACGACTTCACGCATATTTCCGAGATGAATCGGTCCTGACGGTGTGATTCCGGTGGCGATGAGGTGCTTTACGTTTCTGTCGACCTCGGAGGCGCAGACATCCGCCCAGTGAATCTTCTCGTTTGTATTTCCGCCTGTTTTTTCCATGTGCCTTATTTATTTGATCTTATTGTATTAACAATTTACAGGTCGGAGTTTACAGGTCTGACTCCGGCGGCTTTTATTCTCCGCCGGTAAGTCCTATACCTTTAAGCCATCCGCGAATGTCATCTTCCGAAGCTCCGGCGGGAAAACGACGGCTGTCAAGCATGGTGACACTCTTCGGTAGCAGTTTATGCAGATACTCCGCACTGGCTTCTATGCCGCTTGAATCGGAAGTGCAGAATGCCGCAACAGTCTTGCCGTCAAAATCGCGGCTTTCAACGAATGTGCTGATGATACGCGGTGCATTATCATACCATATCGGATAACCGATCAATACCGTATCGTATTTATCCATGTTCGGACCCGAACCTTTGATCGCAGGTCTGGCAGCAGGATCATGCTGCTCTCTGTAGGAGCGGGATTCCGTTGAATAAGAGATGTCTTCTTCCGTATAGGGATCTTCGGGAACGATTACATAGAGATCGGCATTCAGTATCCCGGCGGCGGAATCGGCAATCTGTCTCGTGTTTCCGGTTGCCGAAAATACGGCAACAAGGACCCTGTGTTTATCGTCGTTATTGCTCTGAACGGTATTTTTGTCGACTCCGTTTACCGTGTTCTGTCCTCCGTTCACACCGACGCACCCTGTCGCGGCGATAAGAACGATCAGAACGATAAAAATGCTCAGTATTTTTTTCATGCGTATTCTCCGTTTACCGCGTACAGCGGAACTGCCGCTTTATGCGGCATAAGTCCTTATTTCTGCTGCAATCACATTAATTTATGCCGGTAACGTGTGCCATAAACGTATGCCGTATGAGTAAAAAGGAACCGGAAACTGAAATGAAAAAAGAATAAAAATAATTCAAAAAGGAATTTAAAAAGTAATTATCCGTTAAAGTAATTACCTGTTCTTTTTGGACTTGCCTTCTTTCTTCTTCTTTGCCATCGAAAGGATATCGACGATATATTTGTCGTCCGAACCCATCTGCATGATCATGTCGTCGCCGGAGGCAAGTTTCTCGAGGTTCAGTTCGTACGAACCCGGGCTTAAGACTCTGATACTCTCGATTCTGTCGTATATTTCCGTTTTTTCAGGTGCTTTCTGTGGAATCTCTATTATTTCCTGCTTGGTTTCCGCGGCAATCTCCTCTATGGATTTCTCTTCAAGGACATCCCTGTGAAGATCCGCCCTCTTTATGTAGAGAAATTTTTTACCGCCGCAGCTGGGACAGCCTTTCAGTATATCCGTGCAGCCGTCCTTGAACTCTCTTCCACACTGTGCGCATTTATGCGGCATGATTTATCACCTTTTTTGCGTCGGGCGCTGTTCGCGTTCGCCTTTATTGCTTTAGTCGCTTAGCTTTTATCGCGTTTATTTAATGCTTCGATTATTTAATCGCTTATTAACCGTTTATTTGGATGAAACCCATGTGCTGATGAGGTCTTTGTCCTTCTTTAAGGTCTTCATCTGGTTTGCAGGTCCTATAACCGTGAGCCTTCCCGTATTTGAACTGTCCTTCTTGCCGAAGAGTCCTCCGAAAAGCCCACCGCTTTTATGACCGCTCTCGGAACCAGTGGAATAGGTCTCCATCTCGATTCCGGCAAAGCCGTCAGGAGTTATCTCGCGCATTGTGGTTTCGATGAGAAAACTCTGCTCATCCGGTGTAAGACCTTTCTCAAGGACGACAACGTTGCCCTCCATGACCTTTTCAAGTATAAGCCGCACTTTCTCAAGCGTGGTCAGGTTCTCGAGGCGCTCCGATGAGATGAGATCTATTTGTACTCCCTGAATCATCTCAATCACCCGAAGTATTCAATCATTTTCTCGTAAAGCTCATCGACGTTGTTGCCCTCAAGACCCGAGATTGAGATGACCGGATGCTGCGGGAAGGCACTCTTGATTCTTGCCGGCGATGCATCCGGAAGATCGTTCTTGTTTGCGACTATGATTACGGGCAGTTCGCGGCTCTCGATGATGCCGACGAGCATGATATTTACCTGAACAAAGGGATCCTGCGTCGAATCGAGCATGTAGATGACGCCGTCGATGTCCTCTCTGAGCCAGTGCATTGCTTCGGCAACACCCTCGGTAGCCTCACGGGCGCGGACAACAGCCTCGTCGGGCTGCATGCCGTATTCGAGGAACTCTTTGTAGTCGATTTTGGTCGTGACTCCCGGAGTATCGACAATGTCAATCGTGATTGAGTTGCCTTTCTCATCCGAGATTTTTACGCCTTCCTTCCTTCTTGCACGGCGTGTTTCGTGCGGAATCTCGCTTACGGGTCCTACCGCATCGCCGGTCCAGTCCCTTACGATTCTGTTTGAAAGAGTGGTCTTTCCGGCGTTCGGCGGTCCGTAGATACCGATTCTCATCTGTTTTTTCTTGAAGAGACCGCTGAATAATTTAGCAAACCGTTGTTTTGTCCTTACTAAAAAGTTCATTAAATATCCTCCGAATTACTTAAACCCAATTGATCAATATCTGAATTGTATGTACTATGTACCATGTACAATATAGAGATATATCATGTCTTGTACGATAAATAAGATTTCTATTGAGATCGCGATTGCATAAAACGTGTATCAACGTTTTATATCGTGTAATTTCGTCTTATCCCCTTTTATATCCTTTTGACACTTTGAGAGTTGCACTGCCTGCGTCAAATCACGCGAAATCATGAGATCGCGGCTTTTGTAAGGTGCGGATTACCCGAAATTAGTCATCATCATTAATGTTTTATACTGACAGGTTATAGGAATAGTTATAATACCCGACTTCGGGCAGGGACGGCTGCACGGGTAACCGGGTCCGAAAAATCTCCGGTCATTTTAAGGAAAACCGGATATCTCCGGCGATTTTCCGGAAGTTTACTCTTAAGCGTGCGACAGGTTTGTGCCGGACTTCGGGTTAATAAAAATCCTGAAAATTCAAAATTAGGGAGCGCAGGAAAGCGCAAAAGGTACAATAAAGTGCAAAAGCGTAGCATGCGCAAAAACAGATTAACATAGCAGATTAACAGGTCTGTTTGAAAGAACAGAATGAACATAACCGGATTAAATCGGAGGTGATCAGAAATGAGCAATAATATGGGCACCGAGCATTTTCAGATAAATGTACCTGTCAAGGAGATTATTAAGTACACCGCCGTTACCGTAAGTTCGGACACGAGAGTCGACAAAGTAGCGGAGAGGATGTGCAAAATAGGAACGGGCAGCTGCATAGTTCTGCAAAACAACGTCCCGAAGGGTATAGTCACGGAAGAAGATCTTACATGCAAGATAGTTGCACGCAATAAGAAGCCGAGTGAGGTCTTCGTCAGTGAGATCATGAGCACTCCGCTTATCACGATTGATGCGGACACCACCGTAGATGAGGCGGCTCATATAATGATCTCGCGCAAGGTGAGGCGACTCCCGGTCGTCGATAAACAGAAGGTAATCGGACTTGTAACCATAAGAGACATTCTTCCCGTCACAAGCGAGCTGAACGAGATAATGTCCGAACTTCTCAAGTTTCATTCCGGAGAGGAAGCCCACAACCATCCGGGCGTCTGCGATTCCTGCGGCACCATGTCGGATGATCTTCAGGCGGTCGACGGCGTTATGCTGTGCCGCAAGTGTTCGCACCGCGATGACACCGATTAGGCGATGACACCGATTGCGAATCAGAATATCACATAATTTCAAGACCAAAGAACTACAAATTATAAAAAACTCTCTAATCCCAAAAGTTTCAAAAAAACAAAACAATAAACCGTAATATTTCGGGTATCCGTCAGTCGCGGTCGAAAAACCGGCAGCCTTCATAATCAGGTTATCGGGACGACCCGCGTTAACGGCGCAAACCTGTGAAATATGGAGAATAACATGCAGAAGGATGTGAAGAAACAAAATATCTCGGTAAATGAAATAGCAACGACGAACGTAATCTCGGTTCCGCAGACCATGAGCATTATCCACGCGGCGAAAACGATGACAAAGAACGGTTTCAGGCGTCTTCCCGTAACCGATTCCGGCACAAACAAGATTATCGGAATAGTCACGGCAACGGATATTGCAAATCTCATGGGCGGCGGCGACAAATACAACCTTGTCTCGGGTAAACACAAAGGCAATCTCATCTCCGCCTTAAACGACAGCGTTCACGAGATTATGAGCAAGAATCTCATCACATTCGGCGAAGACAGCATGGTCGAGGATGTCGCAAAGGTCATAGTCGAGCGCAAATGCGGCGGAATGCCGATTGTCGACAAAGACGGCGTCCTGATAGGCATAGTCACCGAAAGGGACATACTCAAAGCCTTCATCGACACCCCCAATTACATGTGCGTAAAAGACGCAATGACAAAGAGACCTCATGTCATCTCCCCCAACGCGCCCATATGCAGCGTCACAAAAGAGATGATATCAAAGAAGTTCCGCAGACTGCCCGTGGTC
>JAFZMT010000229.1 GCA_017553245.1 Methanomicrobium sp. | reverse complement strand
GCAGTAATTATTATTAAGTATGCTATTCTGTTCGGCATTTTATATACGTCAAAAACGGGAATGCTGTAAGATATGATAGCAATACAGGGATTGAAGCTATGATTAAAAGGATACCGGACGACTGATTTCAAAACTATGACAAAAATATGAAAAAGCGGTTTTTTTCAGATCTTTGAGACGAGATCCCTCAGAACTTCCTTGGGGAACTTAGCTTTTACGACACCGGATGCCAGAAGAACGCCGTCGGCTCCAAGCTCGATTGCTCTTTTAACGCAGTCGCCGGTGCTGATACCCGCGCCCGCGAGGACTCTTACGTCTTTGTTTACGCTCTTTACCGCATTCACGGAGTTTTCTATGATGGCGGGGTCGGCGGTTGCCACCGAGATGCCGCTGCCGATTAACTCCGGCGGCTCGATTGCCACGAAGGTCGGTGCGAAGGTTGCCGCCGCCGCACTCGTTGAGATATCGTTCGTGCAGACGACGGTCTGAAGGTGCGCACGTTTTGCCGCCGCCACACAGCCGGAAACATCCGCAAGCGTAAGACGCCGCTCCGAATGGTTGATGAGGGTTCCCGTCGCACCTGCGGAACGGACTGCCTCGGCAAGGATATGACCCGTGTGAGCGCCGGCGGTGATGGCGTCGATGTGCTGCGCATAGACGGGAATCTCGTAATGGTGGGAGATGGGGTGCATGTCCATGTAGCCCGGCGCTACTCCGATAAGCACACCGCTCTCTTCGGAGACCTCTTCGGCGGCGCCGGCGATATTGTGCGCATACCCGCCGTAACCCTCGGTATAGGTCTTGAAATTGATTATTATCTTCGGGAATTCCTCAGGCATATTATACTCCTTTTATCCTGCTCCTTATATCTGCTCCATATATAGACGGTGTTACACTCACCCGCATTCCGCGGGTTACTTTGTCTTCTTAAAGTTCATGACGTCGCCGAGTGTCGGCGTGATGCTTCCCGTCTTATCGGTCTTTTCGGTCGTCTCCATGGCGTCGATGAGGCTTATCTCAAGGAATGTCTCTATCTTTTTGCGGACGGCATCCTCGGGAATGAGTCCGGACTCAATCTTCTTTATGAGACCTTCCTTCTCTTTAAGCTCAAGTGCCAGATCCTTCTGTGAGAGTCCCTTTGCCACACGTGCGGCACGTATCCTCTCGCCGAAGTCCTCGACAAGTTCGCCGTCCATCATATCGTAGACATCGCGCGTACGCTTCTTCGGCACCGCAGGTGCGGGTCTGCCCGCGCTGACCGTCCTGATTTTGCCTGTCGACTGATTCCTAAGCTCACTTCCCGGGGTCTCAAGGGGGACGCCCAGCTTGGAGCATTTCTGGCAAACGGACATTTTTGCGCCGCCTATCGATACCAGTATTGGTTTTCCGCGGATTACTTCTCCGCAAACTTCGCATTCTGCCATATTATCGTAAATATCTATTTATTTACCAAAACCTATATAACTATTTGAGAGACCAAAATGTCCGATGCTCACAAAATGTCACCCGATTCTAATCCCGAGGAGGATATTACCAAATATCTTCTCGAAAGAATCTCGGGTTTGGAGACACGCAATCTGGAATTGCGCGAGGAAATCAGACAGGTCGAATCCGAAAAACGTTTTATCGAGAGCCAGAAAGTAAGATACGAACGGGAAATCCGAAAACTGAAGAGCGAAGTCGATAAATTAAGAAGTCCTCCGCTCATTATCGGCACCATTACCGATGTTGCCGACGAAAACCGCGTCGTCGTGCAGTCCAGCGCGGGTCCGAAGTTCATGGTTCGTGCATCCGGGTTCATCGAGGCTGCCGACCTTAAACCCGGCGCCAGATGCACACTCAATCAGCAGTCCCTTACTATAGTAGACGTTCTTCCGCAGACCTATGATTCACAGATTTACGGTATGGAAGTTGAAGATATTCCTCTTGAGACCTACTCCGATATCGGAGGTCTCGACGAGCAGATTACCGAGATTAAGGAGGCGGTTGAGCTTCCGCTTGTAAAACCCGAGTTATTCGAGAAAGTGGGCATTTCGCCGCCGAAGGGAGTGCTTCTCTACGGTCCGCCGGGTACGGGTAAGACCCTGCTTGCAAGAGCCGTGGCTCACGAGACAAATGCGAAGTTCATGAGGGTTGTAGGTTCCGAACTCGTTCAGAAGTATATCGGTGAGGGCGCACGCCTCGTCCGCGAGCTTTTTGAGCACGCAAAGAAGGAGGCGCCGTCGATAATCTTCATCGACGAGATTGACGCCATCGGCGCCCACAGGAGCGAGAGCCTCACCTCCGGCGACAGAGAGGTTCAGAGAACCCTTATGCAGCTCCTTGCCGACCTTGACGGCTTTAAGGAGAGGGGCGATGTCAAGATAATCGGCGCCACAAACAGGATTGATATCCTTGACCCCGCACTTCTCCGCCCGGGAAGATTTGACAGGATTATCGAGATTCCCGAGCCCGACCGCGACGGAAGAGAATCGATTCTGAACATTCATACCAGAAAGATGAATCTCGATGCCGATGTCAATCTCGGCGAGATTGCCAATCTTACCGAGGGCATGAAGGGCGCGGATCTCTCATCCATATGCACGGAGGCGGGAATGTTTGCGATAAGAGAAGAACGTTCCACGGTCACATACTCGGATTTCCTCAAGGCAATCGCAAAGGTCGGCGTGGAGCACAGGAACAAGCATAATCTGAAAGAACTCACCGACGGCGCCATGTTCGCCTGATTTTCCCGAAAACAGAGATAATAAATTAAAATAACAATATTTCTTTTTTGAGCGGGATTATACGTTTTAACGCTTTAACGTTTTAGCGCTTCAGCATCCGCACGGCAAGCCAATCAGAACAATCAAATTTCAGAGGGCTTATCTTCGATTTCAGTTTTCTCTTCCGATTCGCTCTTTTCAGATTCCGTCACGGATGAACCCGCATCTTCCGATTCAATATCCGATTCGGTCTCTTCCGATACGTTATCCGATTCATTATCTTCCGATTCCGCATCCGATATTTCAGTATCGGATGAGTCCGCATCGGCTTTCATCTCGTCGGGAACGGCGATGAGTCCGTCATTTTCCGCGGCTTTCCACTCGCTTTCGCTGCACCAGACCTCAAGGACGGTGTCCATGGCTTCACAGAACTTCGGATAGTCCTCGATTGAGGAGTGCGGCGATATCCAGAGTTCGTCGAGAACTTCGCCGTTTTTTATGCCGAGGATCTTGGCATAGTCCCATGTCTCCTTCAGTTTGCTGTTTCGCGTGTAGATATCGGTCGAGAAGGCATGCGAGCAGAAGAGGTCGGGCGAGAGTTCCAGAAGAACCTCGGTCATATAGCGCTTTACATACCAGCTTATCTCCGAAATCAGGGAGAGCGAGCTGCCCAGCGTCATATTCTCGATTAAAACGCCATAGTCAAGCCTCACGGGGCGGTAAAACTTCAGTATACCGCGGCTTGTCTCGGACGTATACAGAATTGAATAGAGATCAACTCCGGACTTCTGAATAAATATGAGATTCATGGTCTGTGACGCAAATGTAACGGGAATTTATCGTGTGTATATCGTGGGTATATCCGGAATATGATTCAACCGACGATATTTCTGTTAATGAATATAATCTGCAAGAAAAAAATGTTTTTGGATGAGATTTTTACCGGTCGCAGTTCGGACGGGATTTGGATCGCGATTGAGATCGTAATCGGGATCGCAGGGATCAGTAATACATTATGTCTTCGGACTTGACGGTCCTGCCTTCCTTCTTGACCTTGGCAACGGCGTCAACGAAGTCATTCATGGTTACGCTCTCGGCGCTCTTGCGGACGGCAAACATACCGGCTTCGCGGCAGATTGCCTGAATCTCGGCACCCGTGCAGCCCTCGGTCATGCCGAGAACGGTTTCCGTGTCAAGGTCGGCGGCAAGAGAGAGCTTGCCCGAATGAATCCTGAGGATCTCGCGGCGCGAATCGGCGTCGGGAAGCGGAATCTCCAGAATCCTGTCAAACCTGCCCGGGCGCAGGAGGGCATGGTCAAGCATGTCGACGCGGTTGGTTGCCGCCATTATCCTTACATTGCCGCGGTTGTCAAAGCCGTCCATCTCGGCAAGAAGCTGCATGAGCGTGCGCTGAACCTCGGCGGAGCCTGATGTGCCGTCCGATGTCCTCATGCTTCCGACGGCGTCGATTTCATCGATGAAGACAATGGAGGGGCTCTTCTCGCGTGCAAGGTCGAAGAGCTCCCTTACCATCTGGGCGCCTTCGCCTATGAACTTGTGGACAAGTTCGCTGCCCGACATGCGGATGAAAGTCGCTTTTGCCTGATTTGCGACCGCCTTCGCTATGAGTGTCTTTCCCGTGCCCGGGGGACCGTAGAGGAGAATGCCTTTGGGCGGCTCGACACCAATCTTTGCGAAGACCTCCGGTCTTGTGAGCGGATACTCGACAGCCTCGCGCACCTCTTCAATCTCGTCTTTCAGACCGCCGATCTGCGCAAATGTGACATTCGGCGATTCCTCGAGTTCCATGACGCGCACGCGGGTATCGAAGGTGTTCTCAACCGTCTTTACGATAGAGAGCGCGTTGTTGACGGCGACCTTCATGCCGGGTTTCAATGTGCCCGCAAGCATGTCCGCCGGCAGTGTGATATATTCCTGATTGTTGCCCTGCTGGCGCAGATAGACCTCGCCGTTGGGGAGAATGTCGATTATTGCCGCTACAAAAAGGGGCGGGCGCTTGAGCTGGGCGTTTTCCCTGCGAAGCTGTGCCGTTTCCGTTTCCAGCTGCATCTTCTCGGCGTTGAGACGGACGTTTTCACGGTTGAGATTGTCTATCTTAATGCTGAGCTGCTCCACCTGCGATATTATGTCCTCCAATCGCGGAGGTGCTTTCATATCGGGATTGCGCATCGGATTCGGAGGGGTCGGATTGCGCATGGGATTGGGGGTATTGTTCGGACTGCCGTTTTGAGCGTCATCCGAACTGTCGTATATGATCTCATCCATGTTACTTTATTATCTATATCTTACACATTTATTAGGTATGTCTTTTACAATTCAGGGGCGAGGAATCACAAAGGGCGCAGGAACGGGTGCGCTTTTGAAAAGCAGCGAACCTATATCCTTTTTATCGGGAGTTAACCCGGACACGGGTGTTGTCGTAGAAAAGGGACATCCGCTTGAGAACCGGTGCATCGCCGGAAAGGTTCTGGCATTCCCTTACGGCAAAGGCTCAACCGTGGGTTCATATATCATGTATGCCTTAAGGCGCAACAACGTGGCGCCGGTTGCCATCATAAACGATACCGCCGAGACCATAATTGCGACCGGCGCAATTATCGGAGATATTCCGCTGGTTGATTCCCTGAGCGGGAGCCTTGACGATGTCGCCGACGGCACTTCGGTTACGGTCGATGCCGACAAAGGCACGGTCACGGTAGAGTAACCCTCTTCGGAGACCCAAAAAATTGCACTATTTTATTCTTTTAACCGATGAATGCAATCTCTGCTGTGAATACTGCCGCGGCAAGATATTCACGATAGACTCCTGCATTGATCATGAATACAACTCTGAATCGGCGGGATGCGAATCCCGTGAATCCAGCGAGTCATCAGAGACATCCGAATCATCAGAATCATCCTCCGTTTCCGTTAATATCGATG
>JAFZMT010000228.1 GCA_017553245.1 Methanomicrobium sp. | reverse complement strand
TAATACCATGCACCATATAGATGTCAGTATCGAAAAGGATGTCTTCGACGCCAACAACAAGCTTGCGCACGAAAACTACCACAAATTAAAGGATAACGGGGTGCGTGCATTCGACCTGCTCGGCGCTATCGGTTCTGGAAAAACCGCACTCATCGAGAATATCGTGCCCATCCTGAACAGACAGGGCATAAAGGCGGGCGCAATCGCCGGCGATGTCTGGGGCGATGACGACTTCAAAAGAATTGTCGCGACCGGAATCCCGGCTGTAAACGCCAACACGGGCAAGGAATGCCACCTCGACGCACATATCGTAGAGCACGCAATCGAAGACCTGCCTTTATCCGAGATTGACGTATTATTCATCGAGAATGTCGGCAACATGGTCTGCCCGACCGACTTCGCTCTCGGCGCCGAGAAGCGTGTCGTCGTCATATCCACGACCGAGGGCGACGATGTCGTAAACAAGCACCCGATGATGTTTCGAAACGGCAACATCGCCGTCATAAACAAGATTGACCTCGCGGGATTCGTCGGCTGCAACATCGCAAGGATGGAAGAGGATATCCACAAATACAACCCGATAATGCCGATCTTCAAGACAAACCTCAAGACCGGCGAAGGCGTGGAAGAGCTCGTAAAAGAGATTCTCCGCTGAATAACCCTATATCACTTTTTTCGCGCCGCGACAGCCGCCGTCAGCCAAAATCGGCAGCCGCGACAAACGTGGCAACCGTAACTTCCTTAAGCCGCAGTCACATCACCTGCGACAATGATGAGTGGGATTAAATAACTTAAAAGCAGATATATATAGCACTTCAGTATTGGAGCAATCGCGGCGGTCATGCATAATCCGCAAAATTGCCGCAATTTAAAAATTAAGGAGTAGAATTACATGCTTTGGCAAGGTAAATCAATAAGAACCGAGACAGGTGCACGCTTAAAGCCGGCACGCAGCAAGAGAAGAGTCGAAATCGGACGCGCACCGGCAGAAACACACATCGGCGAAGACCGCAAGAAGATCATCCGCACACACGGCGGCAACACCAAGGTCCGTGCACTCCGTGCATCGACCGCAAACGTTTCCGACCCGAAGACGGGCAAGACAACAAAGTCAGCCATCCTCAATGTGGAAGCAAACACCGCAAACCAGAACTACGTCCGCCGTAACCTTCTTACAAAGGGCGCAGTCATCAAGACCGAACTCGGTATGGCAAAGATCATCTCCAGACCCGGACAGGACGGAGTTATCAACGCCGTTCTCATCGAATAAACTGCCCGATAATTACGCAGTTTGCGGAATTCTGAACATTCCGCCTGAGTTCTTAAAGAAATGCTCCAACTCTTTAAGAACCGCCAATTTTATTTCCGTCACACACTCTCCTGCAAGCCTTTCTTACAAATAACTCCGTTCGCATTGATTCACAGAATTTTTATAAATGCACAATGCATATTATACCAAATGCGCAGAGTATATCACCGTTTCCCACTCAGATGCGACCTCGACTTCGATCTGCCGTATCCGTTCATTGACGTCGTCACAAAAATAGTCTCGATGAACAACACGCACGTAACCCAGAGAATCGGAGAAGACCTCGTCAAACTCGACCTGAGAATCTCGATTGCCGACGAAAGAACAAACATGGTTCCCGTAGAGGACATACCCGGACTTCTCGACGACATAACCGACGAAGCCGACTTCATGCTCCGCATGAACGAGACCATACTCACCGGCGACCGCAAAATCCCCCGTGCCGAGACGATATATTACCTCAAGATTAAGGAGAGCGGCATGATGTCGGAGTGCTTCGCCACCAAAGAGGGCGACAAGGGCAGCACGGACGCCTATGACGTCAAAAAACTGATCTCGGGTGCATTCGAACAGTGATGCTTAAACGAGCCATAGCCGCGCCTTTCAAGAGTTTTAACAAAAACTCGATGAAAAAAACCGACTTCACCTTCTTCTTCGCCTTCGACAAGCGCTGGATCAGCGGCGAACAGGCAAACGAACTCTTAAAGATCGGGCTTAAAGAGAACCTGCTCAAAGAGGAGGGCAATCAGATATCGCCGACCTTCGATATCTCCGGGATCGACATTCCCAAAGGCTATAAGCCCCCCGCGGACATCTTCGGAACAAAAACGGCGACCGCATATGAAGAACTGCTCCATGAAATTGCCGAAAAAACAAACAGGGGCGCTGATATCGTGGAGAAAGAGATACAGGCGCTCATCCGCGACAGCTTCGACGGCAACCTTACGAAAGAAGCCGCCGCCGTAATAATCGCACGCAGATACAAAGTCGGATTCGAAGATAAGCTCGAAAGATTCAAATCGGAACACGGGAACGCGAACAAAACCGAATAACACTGATTGAATCGAATTAACCAATCAAATAAAACAATCGAGTAAAACAATCGAGTAAAACAACCAAATACAGCCGAATATTCAACAGATAGCCGAATATTCAATAGCCGGGTATTCAATATCCGAATATTCTATTTTTAAACAATTAAAGAACAGAGGAATGCATTTTTTTGTTTTCAGAAACCTCTGAAAACAGCATATCAAAAAATATTGCGATTACCCCTTGACGGAGTATCATATCCGATTTATTCTGCCGCGGGAGTCTCTGCGGGTGCAAAGTACTCTTCGAGTGACTTTGCGCCGTAGCCGACAACCTTTGCATTAACCTGAACGAACTCGGGTGTAATCTCCGCACAGCGGATTGCCTTTCTGCAGCGCTGTCCCGGGTATTTCGGGTGGAATCCGGTGCTCTCCGAGAGAAGGATCTTCCTTCTGCCCGCGCCCGGAAGGTCTTCTCTTGCCGGAATGCCCGTGCGGTCGGTTGCGCCCGTAAGCTCGATTGTGTATCCCGCAAATCCGAATGCGTCGCCGCTGATCTCCTGTCCGATCTTCTTTCCGATAAGTGCACCCGCCATACCGCCGGTTGCTTCAATGTTGTATGCCTTTCCTGTCTTTGGGTCAGAAAGGACTAACTTTAAATCTGCCATCTGATTTAGAACTCCAATATTCAGTGTCTTTATACATTTGAATTAGAACAATAAAAAGACTACTTTCCCCAGAAGGGTGAGTCTTTCCTTTTGATCTGGGTGAACTCATCCAAAACCAGCTTGATATTGTCGCTAAGATGCGAAAACATCTCGGTTTCGAGGACTTTCACATGATGCTCGGGAACATCGACATAGAGGGTATCGCCGACATTGACCTGACGCCCTACCGTCGGTCCCTCTATCGAGATTGAGACCTCCAGACCTTCCGCCGCCTCGGAAATACTGTCCGCGCCCTTCTTGATCTGCTTCACGTGCCCGACTTTTCTGCCGTCGGGGTGAATCAGATTCGTGCCCGTCTGGAGCTTGCCGCCGAGAATGCGCACGCCCACAACCGCCGGATTGCTCTGATGGAAGACGCAGTCCGGCATAAGGGTAATCTTTGCCGGCATTATGAGCTTCTCGAAACTCTCCTTCTCGATCTCGCGGCGCGTCTTCTCCTCCCACTCCAGATAATCGTCGATAAGGTGGTAAATGACGTCGGATTCGAAGATCATGACATTATCCATGTTCTTCTCCATTAAAACGTCGTTGGCGTCGGGAAGGCGCGTGGTATTGAAAGCCAGCAGAACCGACATGAGCGGATTCTTCAGAGTCGCAATCTCCACAATGTCATGCCTCGTGATCGGATCCACTTCGGCACGCATAATCGGAATCTCGTGCTGTTCCAGCTCCTTTGAGAGCGCTTCCAGAGCGCCGATTGTATCCGCTTTTATGAAAATACCCTCTTCGGAGAGTTTAACGGCGACGGTCTGCATCTCCTTGAGAATGCTCTCTTCGAGTTCGTCGCGGTTGCCGCTGACAACCATGATTGGCGATCCCGCAACAACCCTGTCGAGATTCGGCGCGGCAACCTTGATACCGCATGCCGCCGATGCCGACTTGACGCGCTCAAAGCGATCTTCAGTGAGAATCTCCTGCATGGGACGCGGTTTTAAGAGAGAGCGCACCTTTGTGGAGACTACGCCCTGATTTGAGCCGACCATAATCTCATCGCCGACCTTGAGGGTGCCGTCGTAGAGGATGACATCGAGGGTTGTTCCCAGACCGCGCTCCTCCTTGACCTCCAGAACCGTGCCCACTCCGGGACCGTCGACCGTGAGTTTGAGGTTTTCGGTCATGTATCTCTGCGCAAGTCCGACCATGACCATGAGGAGATCGGGGATGCCTTCGCCCGTGATGCCGCTTACCGGCACAATTGCGACGGTCTTGCTGAAATCCGTGACTCTGTCGTATCTCTCGCAGTTGAAACCCTCCTCCGAGAGTTTGCCGACCAGCTCATAGACCTTTGTCTCGAGCATCGAGATTACACGCTCGTTCTGCGCCGCATAACACTTCTTGAACGGCGCATTCGGCGTTGTTCTCCAGCCGGGGATTCTGTCCATCTTCGTAGCCGCGACCACGAACGGCGTCCTGCAATTCCTCAGTATGTGCAGTGCCTCGATTGTCTGCGGCTGAAAACCTTCGTTAAGGTCGACGACGAGGATTGCCATATCCGCAAGCGCACCGCCCCTCGTTCGAAGGGTGGTGAAAGCGTGATGACCGGGCGTATCTATGAACAGAAGTCCCGGAACGTCGAAGTTAACCACGCCTTTTGTCCCGCTCATCTCCTGAATCGCTTCCAGCGGCACTATGGTTGCGCCGATGTGCTGCGTGATTGCGCCCGCCTCGGATTTTACCACGGATGAGCCGCGAATCTTGTCGAGAAGCGAGGTCTTGCCGTGATCGACATGACCGAGAACACATACAATAGGCGTTCGTATCGAATCAGCACCGGAATCCGCACCGTTTCCCTTTCCCTTCTTTTTCGCCATTTCGATATCCTCCTTATATTTGCCTTACATTTGTATTTTCACGAAAGAACGGACGTAAACTCCGTTCATACCCTATACCGCAACGGCTTTGAATCTCCGAAATATATCCGCCGCATCAGCCCGTTTGCCCCAAAATTGCCGGAAATTACATTATACGAGATCGCGGGATACGAATATATCGATGCCGCATACATCCGGCACGGAATGCAGGCTGTACAGTTTTGTCTGATATTATTGGTGCATATAAGAATATTAATAATCCTATGATCTCACGACTGTGATATAACGTATATGCCGACTTTTCATGGGGTAATGCATGGCGGATACAAAATGAATACATTAATTACCATGCGCCGTCAAACTAAATAGCGCAATACAAACCCTTGCCGGGGTGGGGTAGTTGGATATCCTCAGGGATTGTGGCTCCCTGGACTCGGGTTCAAATCTCGGCCCTGGCCTCTTTGTTTTTTTTTTCGATTTTCTGATTTTCTCATCTTCTGATCTTCTGATTACCCTGAAGTCCGATAATTTGATTATTTCTCATTCCCCGTTAACCCGTACGTTTCTGTTTTTTGAGGAATCCATATCATTTTCCTAAAATATTTCGGCAACGCATACCACCAAAACCCTTAAACATTTTGCGGATGATGAATTTTACCACATCGGAACAGACCGACAATTAAAACGGAGATCAAATACGACAATATGAAAACAGAAATTACGAAATTAACGGCATTGCTCATCGTCTGCCTCGCTTTCGGCATCCTCTTTGCGGGATGCACGGGGAATGCGAACGGAAGCGGACAGACGCAGGCACAGACTCCCGCTCAGACTCAGGATAACACAAATACGGCAAATACGGCAAATCCTGCGAATCCTGCAAATCCCGCAGTCGCGGATGAGCGGATAACGGTTGCGGCTTCAATCCTGCCGCAGAAAGAGATAATCGAATCCGTAGGCAAGGACAAAGTGAAAGTCTCGATTCTGGTGCCGCCGGGCTTCAGCCCGCATACCTATGAACTGACATCGGGACAGTTGCGCAGTATCGCCGACACCGACCTTTTCGTATCCATGGGCTCTGGAATCGAGTTTGAACTCGCATGGATGGACAAGATTAAGGGCGTCAATCCGAAGATGCCGGTTGTAAACGCATCCGAAGGCATCACCTTCATCGACGGCTACACCGAAGAGGACGGAACCCATGTCTCGGGCGGCGACCCGCACGTCTGGCTGTCAATCGAAAATGCAAAGATTATGGCAGGCAACATCTGCGACGCACTCTGCAAGGAAAGCCCCGAAAATGCGGATTACTTCAAAGCCAACCGCAATGAATACATCGCAAAGCTGGACGCTCTCGACGGCGAAATCAGAGAGTCATACTCCGACATGAAGGACGTTACCGTAATGACCTATCACCCCGCATGGTCTTACTTTGTCCGCGATTACGGATTGAACTGCATCTCCGTCGAGAACAACGGAAAAGAGCCGTCGCCCTCGGATCTTGCCGCACTCATCGACACCGCAAAAGCGAGGGGAATCAAGATTATATTTGCATCGCCGGAATACAGCACAAAGAGCGCATACACGATTTCGGATGCAATCGGCGGCAGCGTAGTCCTCATTGACCCGCTCTCCGAGAACTATATAGAGAATATGAGATCGGTTGCCGATGCTTTCAAAACGGCATCGATACAAAACTGAAATACTCTGAACTGAAAACGATACTGAAACCAAAACTGAGAATATACGGCACAACAACATTATAACACACAATCGTATAACACACAATCCGAAAATCAACAATACGAAAAATCATCGGGAAATCGGGGAACTAAATCAATGCCGCAGGAATTATCAGGGACAGAAAACAACGCCGCCGCAGAAAACACGCTGAACAAGAACAACGGCACATCCGTCCCTGCAATCGAGATAAAAAATCTGACGGTAAAACGTGAAGGTCAGACCGTTCTGGACAGCGTTTCCCTCAATATAGAAGAGGGGCAGTCCTACGCAATCATCGGACCCAACGGCGGCGGCAAAACCACCTTTCTCAAATCCATTCTCGGACTCATAAAGCCCGACTCGGGAAGCGTGAAGATATACGGCGAAGCGCCGGCTGTAAACCGCTACCTGCTCGGATATGTCCCGCAGTTCCATACCTTCGATTTCAGCTATCCGATAAGCGTCCGCGACATGGTCCTCACCGGCAGACTCGGGCATATAAAAGGAATCCGCAGAAAATACTCGGATGAAGACCGCAAATCCGCGGAAGAGGCAATGAAGACGCTGGGCATACTTCACCTTGCCGACAGGACACTCAACGATCTCTCCGGCGGCGAACAGCAGCGGGCAATAATAGCGCGTGCGATAGTCGGTAATCCCAAAGTCCTCCTACTCGATGAACCGACCGTATATGTCGATTCGCCGACCGAAGAGAAGTTTCACGACATCCTTGTCGAACTTCACAAGAAGATGACCGTCATCATGGTCACGCACGACATCGGCGTCATATCATCCGGCGTGGACGTAATCGCGTGCTTAAACGTAAAGATGTTTACGCACTACACGGCAGAGATTACGGGCGACATGATACGGAACACGTACAAATGCCCCGTCGACCTTATCGCGCACGGACTTGCGCACAGGGTATTGCACGACCATTCCGCGCCTGAAGGGGATGCGGCAGACTCCGCAGACGGCGACAAAGTGCATTGCGGATGCGGGCACGGCGGCGGCAACAACGGAGGCAGACCGTGATCGACGCTATCGCCGAACTCGCAAACGCTCTCGGATACGAGTTCTTCAGAAACGCCCTTCTGGCAGGCATTCTGGCAAGCACGGCATGCGGCATCATAGGCAGTTTCGTTGTGATAAAAAGAATGGTCTCGCTTACGGGGGGCATATCGCATGCCGCGTTCGGCGGCGTCGGTCTGGGCTACTTCCTCGGCTTCTCGCCGATTCTTGGCGCAACCCTCTTCTGTGTCGCAACCGCGGCAATAATCGCCAAACTGCGGCATATCGCGCACCAGCATCTTGACACCCTCGTCGGCGCAATATGGGCGGCGGGAATGGCAATAGGCATCCTCCTTGTCTATCTCACGCCCGGGTTTGCGCCCGACCTCTACGGATACCTCTTCGGCAATATCCTGCTCGTCCCCGCCGGCGAAATCGTCTTCATGGGCGCCCTCCTTGCCGCAATCATCGCGATAACGGCAATC
>JAFZMT010000227.1 GCA_017553245.1 Methanomicrobium sp. | reverse complement strand
ATTTTTGCAGTTTTGTTATTTTGTGATCCTGTAATTTTGCGATTATGTGATTTTGCAATTTTGGGGATGTCTTCGGCAGAATAGATGTGACAGGATAAAACCGGGATAACGTGAGATAAATACTCAGTTTCGACAGAATGGTTTTAGCGATTAAAGAGTTTTAACGATTGAAGAGTTTTGATGATGATGGGTTTTGATAATTTTCAATAATGAATAATCGACCATTCGGTCGTTTAAGAAAAAGGGTTGAATTTAGTCAATTCAGTCTGTTCCAAGGATAACGTTGGACGCTTTGATGATTGCGTATGCCTCGCCGCCCTTCTTGAGTCCGAGGTTTGCAACCGATTCTTTTGTGACTGTTGAGACAACTTCGGAGCCGCCCGGGAGTGCAATGATGACTTCAGCCATGACTTCGCCGATCTTAATCTCTTTTACCGTACCTTTGAATACGTTTCTTGCACTGTACTTCATATTATCATATTACTTTAGTTGTCTGAATGAGATATAATTTTGGCAACTTAATTAAGTTAATTTCGTAAACAAACGATTTATTACGAATATTTCAACTTTATGCGTTTAACGGTTTAATAGAACAGATCACTTATAACATTATATTTTTATGACAGAAAAGAAATCTTTATTCAACTTGCTGTCAGAGTTGAATGTTAACCTGATAAATTATCTTTGCTGAACATTCCGCTGTGCGGTTTACGGATGGGCGTAAGTAATGGCGGATTTCCAAAGACATAACGGTGTGAACTTAAACTATTAATGACATAATATCGGGTAAGTAATCCGAATATTGCGGCAATTTCTGCGGAGGGAGTGAATTGAAACTGTTATTTACAAGCGGCAGGACGATAAGGCAGGGCGAGCAGCTCTATTACAAGGATAATCCCAAGTATACCGAGCAGACCTCGCTCTGTTACATAAATCCGCTTGATCTGGTTGAGATTGGGGTTTTCGACGGCGACCTCGTGAGAATCAAAAGTTCCGAGGGGGAGACGGTCTTTAAGGTCGTCGAGACACGCGACGTTCAGCAGGGCATGGTCTTTATTCCCTGCGGTCCGCACGCAAACTCGATTCTGCACTCGCATACGCACGGAACGGGAGCGCCGGACTACAAATGGCTGGATGTCGATGTCGTTCCGGCAGAGGAGGGCGACCGCATTCTTTCGGCATGGGAGATTCTGGAGTCCGAAGGCGGTCTGCGCTACGATAATACGTATCCGGGCGTTCTTACCAAGTCCCCCGACGGCGACCGCGTTGTCGAGGATGTGACCTGCCCGCTCTGCGGCTGTCTCTGCGACGATATAAAACTGACAATAAAGGATAATGACATCGTGGGCGTCGATAACGGCTGTGCTCTCTGCAGCGGCAAGTTCCTTGCAAAAGACAGGCTGAAGGCGCCTATCATGCGCACCGAAAACGGCTGGAAGAATATCTCATACGATGAGGCGATAGAGTATACCGCCGAAATGCTGCTTAAAGCCAAGCGCCCGCTTCTCTTCGGCTGGTCGGGAACCTACGGCGAGGCTCAGTGTGTGGGCGTCGCGATTGCCGAGGCGATAGGCGGCGTTATCGATAACTGCTCCTCAATCTGCCACGGACCCTCCATCATGGCGATTCAGGAGGCGGGACATCCCGGATGCACCCTCGGTCAGATTAAGAACCGCGCCGACCTCATAGTATACTGGGGCTCAAATCCCATAGAGTCTCATCCGCGGCATATGAGCCGCTATTCGATGTATCCCGACGGCTTCTTCTTAAATGATGCTTTCCGCGACAGGAAACTTATCGTCGTCGACATACGGGAGACGGATGTGGCGAAGAATGCCGATGAATTCGTGCAGATTAAGCCCGGCGGCGATTATGCGGTCTTCTCGGCACTCCGTGCCATAGTTCGCGGTCGAAGCGATGTCGTGCCCGAGATGGTTTCCGGGGTAAAGAAGACTCAGCTCATCCGCGTTGCCGAAATGTGCATGAATGCTAAGTTCGGCGTTTTCTTTACGGGAATCGGTCTTACTGAGTCGCCCGGCAAATATAAGAACGTGCGCAACGGCATCGAACTTGTTGATGAACTCTCAAGGCACACGAAGTTTACTCTGACGCCGATGCGCGGACACTGGAACGTTTACGGCACTAATCAGACGTTTACGTATATGGGCGGATACCCGTATGCAATGGACTTCTCACGCGGAACGGCATTCTACAACCCTGGCGAGACCTCGACCGTCGACCTTCTCCTCAGAGGCGAGGTTGATGCCTGTATCATCATCGGCAGCGATCCGGGGGCGCATCTGCCGCGGCGGTGCAATGAGGCGCTCTCGAAGATACCCTGCGTGGTCATTGATCCGTTCCCGAGCATGAGCACGGCGACGGCAAACGTCCAGATTCCCGTGGCAATCTGCGGTGTCGACGCCGAAGGAACGGCATACCGTCTCGATTCGATTCCGCTCTGGGTGAAGAAGGTGCTTGAGCCGACTCAGCCCAACGATGAAGAGATTCTGACAAGGATATACGACATAATCGCGGAGAAGAAGGGCATTGTGAAGTCGGAGGACAAGATTAAGGCGCAGTCCGCAGAGTGGGAGGCAAGAAAATGAATGATCTTCTGATCAGAAACGCATACGTCATCGACCCCGTCAACGGCGTTAAGGGCGAGATACGCGATATCGCCGTTAAAGACGGCAAAATCGTCGATTCGGTCAAGCCTTCCGCCGTCGTTGTCGATGCGAAAGGTCACCTCACGCTCCCGGGCGGCATTGACTCGCATACCCATATCTGCGGAACCAAGGTGAATTTCGGGCGCTACATGAGCCCCGAAGATATGCGTGCGGGACGCGGTCGTGCCCAGCCGCATATGCACGCGGTCTCGGGATACAGTGTGCCGACGGTCTACGCCAACAACTATCGTTACAGTGCGATGGGCTACACGACCATACTCGAGGGTGCGATGGCGCCGATGGAGGCGAGGCATACCCATGAAGAGTTCAGGCACATGACTCTCCACGACACCATGGCGAATACGCTCTTTGACGGCAACTGGTCGGTGATGGAGGCTATCGCCGATGCCGACCTCAAAAAAGCCGCCGCCGTTGTCGCGTGGACACTCTCCGCCGTGAAAGGTTTCGGTCTTAAGCTCACAAACCCGGGCGGCTCCGAGATGTGGGGTTTCGGTAAGAATGTCTCCTGTATTCATCAGAAGGTGGATCATTTCGGTGTGACTCCCGCCGAGATAATAGAGTATATGATCCGCGCCAACGAACTCCTGAAACTCCCGCATTCGGTTCACCTGCACTGCAATAATCTGGGAAAGCCAGGAAATTACAAGTGCACGCTTGAAACAATGAACAGGACGCCGGATTTGAACGATAAGCGGCAGTCGCTTTATCTGACGCACGTGCAGTTCCACTCCTACGGCGGCTCGAAATGGAGCGATCTCTGTTCAAAGTCGGATGACATAGCGTGGATGGTCAACCGCAAGCCGCAGGTTGCCATAGACATGGGACAGGTGATGTTCGGAAAGACGACGACAATGACCGCCGACGGTCCGATGGAGTTCAACCTTTACCGCATGTACAACAATAAGTGGAGTAATCACGATGTCGAGCTTGAGACGGCGTCGGGTATCATCCCCGTGTTTTACTCCCGCAAAAATCTCGTCAACTCGATTATGTGGGCTATCGGTCTTGAGCTTGCCCTTCAGGTAAAGAGTCCGTGGCAGTGCATGCTGACGACGGACAGCCCCAACGGAGCGCCGTTTGTCAAATACCCCGAGATAGCCGCGCTTCTCATGAGCCGTAAATACAGGGAGGCTGAGCTTTCCCGTGTTCATCCCGATACCGAGAAGAGGACGCTTCTTCATTCGCTTGAGAGGGAACTCGACTGGTATGATATTGCGGTCATGACACGCGCCGCACAGGCAAAGGCGCTGGGCGTCACAGGTCTGGGTAAAGGTCATCTCGGAGTGGGTGCCGATGCCGATATCGCAATATATCCGGTTAAAGTCGGCGATGTCGACCCGACTGTCGAGTATGAGAAGGTAATTTCGGCGCTGTCTCAGACCGAGTATACGATTAAGAAAGGTCTTATCGTCTGCAGGAACGGTAACTGCCTTGTTGAGGGCAGAAATACGGTTTACTGGGTTGATCCGCAGGTGCCCGACGAGTATAATATCGAGAACGATCCCGAGTTCATAAAGAAGTTCGAGAGATATTACTCTGTAAAACTCAGCAACTATCCAGTCCGCGAGAGTTACATGCACGAGAATTACAGGATTGAGACTCATCCCGATTTTGACTGAGTCTCAAAAAAGAATTTTTATTTTTTGTGGGATTTTTGTTTTGCAGTTGTTTTACTCTTGTTTTGCAGTTGTTTTACTCTTGTTTTGCTTTTGTTTGCTTTTGTTTTGCTTTTATCCCGTTTTTCGTATTATGTTGCGGGCGCTGAAATCGGTTCGAGTGCCATGAAGACATCGGCGGATGAGTCATAGACGGCATTGAAGGTCTGTGAGGCATCCTTGTATCCCATATACGAGTATTTTATCCTGTGCGCCCCCGGGCTTACGCGGTAGCTGATGAACGGCGTTATTCCTATGCATTTGCCGTCAAGGATAACGGTCGCTCCCGAAGGTTCGGATATGAAGTTGCAGACTGGATAATTGTTGGCTTTCGGCGTCATGGTAAACGAGAGCGAGGCAACTTTACCGGGTTCCGCCGAGACTTCGGAGGTTACGCTCTCGTATCCGTCGAGCGTGTATTGCACGGAATGTGTGCCCTGTGCTGTCGGGTAGTTTTCAATCGGCGTCACTCCGATGTAATTGCCGTCAAGAATCACGGATGCACCCGCGGGGTATGAATAGAGGCAGATAAAAGGTATCTGACTGCCCTTCTCCTCAAGGTTGAGTCTGATTGTTATACGTTCTCCCGCCGCTACGGTAAAGGTCTTTTCTGCGGTGTTGTAGCCGGTCTTTGACATTCTTACCGTGTGTTCGCCCGCGATAAGATAGTGGTTCAATACGGGTTCGCTGCCCGTGAGTATGCCGTCTATGTATATCTCGGCGCCGTATGGGTTTGATGAGAACGAGCAGACCGCATATCTGTCTAAATATTGGAAACTGACGCCGTTGCTCTCCGTATCAGTGCCGGCGGAGTCCGCGGGGGATGCCGCCGTCGCGGTTATGAGGGCTGAGAGCAGCAGGAGCAGTAAAACAGTCGGGATATTCATGAATGAGTTCATTTTGAACACCTCAGTTACAGGATAATTGACCTGTGCATATTTAGCATTTGGCAATGCGGCATTATTTGACCGTGCGATTAGCGGGATGCCGCGAATAATTGAATACTTATTTCACGGCTGCGGTTAATGATATGTTATGGATAATTGCGAAAAGTCAAACGGTGAATGGAATAAGACGGGGAAGTTTCCCGACGATTACAATGAAAAACTTGCGGAATGGAAGGGTAAAGATGTCGTCTATCATCCCATAGGCATAGTCCGCTCCGAGCACACCATACAGGATAACACGCCCATTCAGGGCGTATTCAATGATTCCGTCGGCGAAATCGTGCTCTATGACGAATATGTCCCGGGTCTGCAAAATATCGAAAACTTCTCGCACCTGATTCTTCTCTATCACTTTGACAGGGCAACCGGCGTTCAGCTCGTCCGCGAACCTTTCCTCGACGGCGGCAATGCGAAAGGTATCTTTGCCATACGCCACTTTAACCGCCCCAACCCGATAGGTTTTTCCATCGTCACCCTTCTCGGCAGGGATGAGAAGAGGAAGAATGTCTTAAAGATCGGCGCCGTCGATATCTTAAACGGCACTCCGGTAATCGACATAAAGCCCTATGTCTACAAGTTCGATCACAGGGATGAGGTCACGGTGAAGAACGGCTGGGTCGAGGATAAGCACCTTGACGATATCTTTAACTGGAATGCGACTCCGAAAGGACTCAGAGACACGGAAAGGACGCACAAATAATTATATATATACTCCAAAGAACATCTTCTTTAACTGATAATTTATAGGGGAGATTGTTATGGAGATTTATGATTTATTGGAAAAATTGTCTGTGGTCAACAGGGATGACGGTAAGAAGTTTACGGATACACGCCGTTTGGATGTAATCAATGGATTATTAAGTAACAGTAATTACAGCAAAATCGATTCTCAGGGCTTGTTTCATTTGTATTCAAAATGCCCCCTGTCTTCATTGAATAAATCCGTTGTTCTTGTTTCGTCACATGTTGATTGCCATCATAGAATAACAGATTGTTTTTCAAAAATAGTGGATGATGAGACATTATTGGGAACATATGACAACCTGATTACCAATGCGTCCGTAATCTGCAATATGTTGTCTGAGGAACTGCCTGAGAATGTTTTGGTTGCATTTACGGGAGATGAAGAGGATGAATCAACAGGTGCCAGGCAGGTAATTGAATTATTAAACAGCAATAATGTCGCAGTAAAGTGTGTGGTTGTTCTTGATGTTACGGATATGGCATGGGATGACGAAGCTGATTTCACCATAGAGAACAATTTTTGGTATTATACTGTCGGAAAAGCAGTCATCGAACTTGCAGACGGTTTTTGCAAAACGTGGAAATTTGTTCCGAGTGATCTCGATACAATACCGGTTTATGTGAACAGTGACAGGATAATAGATGAAGAAGCCGAGCCTGATGAATCCTGTGAATATGATGATTGTGAACAGATATGTTTCAGCCTTTGCCTTCCCACAAAAGGAGAGATGCACAGTAATAAAGGAATCTATGCACGACGGTCTTCTTTGGAAAAATATATTCTGTTTATGAATCGTCTTCTTAGAGGTCTCGGTAATCTGGAATTATAATGAAATGATTTTCAGTAATCGGGTTTATCCTGCGGCATTGCATTAGTTACATCAGAAGACATGAACCGCCGTTGCCTTGAAGGTGAGATATACCTTATCGCCCGTGCTTACGTTCATGCTCTCTATGCCCTGTTTTGTAAGCGCTGCCGTAAAAATAACTCCGCTTTTTTCTTCGGCGACGGCGATCTTTGAGAAGATGCCGTTGTCCGTGATTTTAATGACCTCGCCGCAGACCGAGTTGCGTGCCGAGGATGCAAGTTTTTCTTTTGATATTATCAGCTCTTCGGGGCGTATGCCGACGTTAACATCGCCGCGCCTCTCGGAGACGGCATAAAGTTTCAGACCGTTTATATCGATTTCGCAGGTTCCGTTCGACAGCGGCGTGCAGATACCTGCGTAGATATTTTCCATGCCCGTGAAATCGGCGATAAATCTCGTATCGGGTTTCCTTACAATCTCTTCCACGCTTCCGCACTGTATGATGCTTCCCTCCCGCATTACTACGACGCGGTCGGCAAGGGAGTAGATGTCCTCAAAATGATGCGTAATATGAATAATAGTCGTATTCATCTCGCTGTGCAGTTTCTTGAGTTCGCGGCGGAGATTTTCGCGGGTGGTGTTGTCAAGCGCAGACAGGGGCTCGTCGAGGAGCAGGACTTTTGGCTTGAGGATTATCGCCCGCGCTATTGCCGCACGCTGTTTTTCGCCGCCCGAGAGTGTCTGCGGATAGCGTCCGAGAAGGTGACCTATGCCCAGTTTGCCGGCAATCTCCGCGGTCTGTCTCTCGCGTTCCTCCCTGCTTACGCCGCGATGCTTAAGTCCGAATGCGATGTTGTCGCCGATTGTCATATGCGGAAAGAGCATGTAGTCCTGGTATACTATGCCGATTCCGCGATGTTCGGGCGGGATGTCCGTGATATCCCTGCCGTGCAGGTAAATCTTACCGGATTTCAGGCGGTGTATGCCCGCGATTGACTCAAGAAGAATCGTCTTGCCCGCGCCGGTAGGACCGATAATTATGCAGTATTCGCCGGCACCTATCTTCAGATTCAGATTTTCGGCTTTGAAATCGCCGAGAGTTATAGAGAAGTTCTCAATCGTAAGGCAGTTGCCGGAGATGTCGCGGTCGGCATTTTCCGTCTCAACCGCCTTGGTTATCTCTTTCGTCTCAACCGGCTTATTCGTCTTATCCGTCTCAGCCGTATCAGTCATCTCAGACATATTCAACACCCGTCTCCTTTCCCCAGTGCTCGACGGCAACAAGGACAACCGCGGAGATAATCAGCAGTATTATAGCCGCGGCTACTGATTTTTCTATGTCGCCCGTGGTCATGTTGATGAAGAGTGCCATGGGAAGCGTCTCGGTCTTCATGGCGATTGCGCCGGCGAACATGAGCACGGCTCCGAACTCGCCCATTGCCTTCGACCACGTAATTACGATACCGGCGATAAGCCCGCTCTTAGCCATCGGCAGCGTCACCTGAACGAAGGTATTCCATTCGCTGCATCCGAGAGTGCGTGCGGTATGCTCGTAGCGCGGGTTGACCATGGCAAATGAGGACCTCAGAGACCGAATCATATATGGCGTATTGACAAAGAACTGCGCAATCACGATTGCCGTCGTCGTATAGACCACGTTAATCCCCATCGCCGCAAGCAGCCCGCCGACGGGCGACAATACGGGGGAGAAGAATATCAGAAGCGCAATACCCGCCACGAGAGGCGGAAGCGAGAGCGGCAGGTTGAGCAGAATGTTTGCGGCTTCTTTGCCGAAGAAATCAAAGCGCGTCATCGAGTATGCCGACGGAATTGCCACGATTGCGCATAAGAAGGTCGATATCAGTGCCGTTACTATCGAGAGCGTTATCGCAAAGCGCAGTTCTTCGGACAGCAGGCAGCTGATGAGGTCATCGAGGCTCGGATAGAGCAGCATACCCGTAAAGATAACGATAAGACCGATAACGGCAGCCAGAGCCGTACCTATGCACAGCAGTTTAAAAGCGGAAAAATAGTGTTTGTTTTGGATCGTCATCGGCAGTTTTGATGAACTCTTATATGAACTCTTAATTAACTCCTCAGTTACCGGAGTTCATTCATGCCGTGTATTTCGGATCCGGATAGGGCGGGAAGCCGTATTTCTTGAATATGGCTTTACCTTCGTCCGATGCCGTGAAGTCCGCGAACTTCTGAGCAAGTGTCGGATTCTTTGTGAAGGTCGTGATGCCTATCGGCGTTATGAGGATTGAGTTGTCCGATACGGGTATCTCAATGATATCAAACTTATCCGCCTTTGCATTGTCCTTTGTAAGGAGTGCGACATCCGCATTGCCCGATGCAAGCGCGGTTACGACCTCGTTGATGGTTGCACCGCGCATCACGACGTTCTTCTCGACATCGTCAAGGATACCTGCCTTGGTGAAGATCTTGACACCCGCTTTTCCGATAGCGGTTGCGTTGGTGTCACCGAGTGCCACGCGTACTCCGCTCTTTGCGAGATCGGTTACATCTTTAATGCCGAGCGGGTTGCCCTTGGCGACCGCGATTACGGGGACATGGTAGGCAACAAGCTGTGGATCGGCAACTACAAGACCCTGATCCGCCGCAACCTTATAATCGGGCTGACCGCCGGGTATGAAGACATCGCCGAGGTTGGTCGTCTTCATCTGCGAGATCAGAACACCCGAACCCGCGAATGTGAACTCGACTTCGTTGCCGTATTTCTCGGTAAACACTTTTCCTATCTCGGACATCGGACCTTTTAAGCCGGCGCCGGAGTATACGAAGATTTTTTCATCGGCGGTATCGACCGGAGTCGCAGCCGTGGGAGTTGCGGTACCCGAGTTACCTGAGTTACCCGCAGAGGTACATCCGGCAAAAATTGTCAGTGCAAGCAGAAGAAGCAGAACTGACATCACAGACAGAATTCTTTTTTCCATGATTGAGCATTGTTGATACTGTTTAAAAAAGAGACTGATTTAATGTGATTTTTGTAAACCACATATGTTTAACTTTTCACCTATTCCGTCTCTTCGCATGATATATTATTGACGGATTGAGAATCGTCATTTTTGAGATCGCATCACAGTGTGAATT
>JAFZMT010000023.1 GCA_017553245.1 Methanomicrobium sp. | reverse complement strand
ATAGAGTCCAAGACCGATGAATGTGAGCATTTTTACCACTTATTTTGGAATCGGATACTATATATTTATCAGTAATGAGATAAAACAGAATAGTTAGTTTGTGAAGTATTTCACAGACATACACCGAACGACTGAATGTCTTTGGGGTACCGGAGATGTTAATTCACCGTTATTATGGGCGTATGCTGAAAAAGGAACTCGTAAGTCTTCCCGATTCGGTGTGCTTCATGGTTGCGGCGGATGAAATTTCCGGAACTCCATCGAAATTTAGTGAAGTCGTCACATGGTGTAAAAATCTGGGCATTTTTAAGGTTATTTTTCATATCGACACCGATAACGTCAGTTCCGTCATTGCGCATCTCGACAACGTGCGGAGTATTTCGGGTGCGGCACGTCTGAATCTCTTCTACGACGATAAGGTCGAGAGACTCGGAGATGACTGCGGCATGACCGTTACCGTGGCTGTGGGCATGAGCGGGCGCGAGGAGATAGCAAGCGCCGTAAAGCGCATGGCGGCGGACAACATCCCCCCCGAAGACGTGACCGAAGAGATGCTTGAGTCATACCTCAAGTTTAAGGTGGAGCCCGATTTCGTGATAAAAACTGGCGGCAGCCATCTGAGCGATTTTCTCATCTGGCAGTCGGTTTACTCCGAGCTGTTCTTCCTCGACGTTAACTGGGACAAATTCCGCGAGATTGACTTTTTAAGAGCGCTGCGCGATTATCAGATAAGAATACGCCGCTACGGTGCATAAAACGGGATTGCTCTGTTGTGATTTATTGAGATTTATTGCATTTAACCGTGTTTTACTGTGCATTACGTGTTTTACTTTGTTTTAACTCCCTTACTCTCTGGTCATAGACACGTATTCCGCGAAGAAGGTCTATCTTGCGAAACATGGGCCAGTAGGGGGCGCAGAAGTAGACTGCGGAACGGTTGCCGTTTGCCGACCACGGCAGAAAATTGGATGTCCTCTTCTCGTTGCCGGTTCTGATGATAAGGTCTACGGGGGATATGCTGATGTCGTTATAGATGTTGTCGTCAACGGTATCGACATCGATTGCGTCGGCATCGAGTTCACCCGAATATACCTTCTTCAAAATGGATCTGGCGGCGCAGAGTATCTCGTTTCTGCCGCCGTAGGCGATGGCAAGGTTGATTGTGTAGTTATGAAAGTCCTTTGTCATCTCCTCAACCTTCTCGATTTTGCTCAGGAAGTCCTGCGGCAGAAGCGAACGGTCGCCTACCATACGGATACGTATGCGATTTTCGGGCGCAACTTCTCTGTTGAGTTCGCCGAGAACCTCGTTTGCCTTATCCATGAACAGATTGAAGAGATCTTTGAGTTCCCCTTCGGAACGGTTGAAGTTCTCGGTTGAAAAACAGTAGAGTGTGATCTCCTTTACGCCGATATCCCTTGCCCACTCCAGAACTTCCATCGTTTTCTCGGCGCCGAGCCTGTGACCTAAGGCTACGTCTATCCCCTTCTCTTTTGCATACCTTCGGTTGCCGTCCTGAATGATTGCTATGTGTTTGGGGATATACTCTATCTGGGAAGCGAGTTTCTTCTCATATACCCTGTCGGCAATATCTTTCAGACCAATCATAGCTGATTTGTATTTATATTTGTATAACCCGTGACGAGGAATTTTCAGTTACAGTTTTTAGGACAGTATCGGTTAATATCATTTTGATACCCTCGGGCGATGCGCCGTGCCGCAAGCCGCAGAAACACCGCAATGCCCGATGGCACAACAGCGCAACAACGGCGCAATGCCGCAACGCCGCGCTTAAAGCGGCGTAAGTTCGACGACCATGCCGTCGTTGGGGTATCTCTCGATTATCTGCTTTTCGCCCTTAAAGTCCTCGGGGAAGTCGGTCAGAAGCCACCATGAGAGTTCGACGTGGTCATCGAATGCCTCATACATGTCGTCCTCAAGGTCTTCGGGAAGCGGCGCACCCATGCCGCCTTCGGGAACCCAGTAGCCGTAGACGACCGTGCCGTCTTCGGTTATCTCCTCGAAAGGTCTTGCCGTGTTCTTCGCTATCCTCTTAAGACGTTCGCGGAGCTGCACGGAATCCTTGAACGTCGATGAACACCAGTGCACCTTGCCGCACGTGCCGTCTTCGCACCTGCCGCCGCCAGCCGCGAGGAGTTTTTCAGCCCAGACCTCCGCGCCCGGGACGGCGTTATGGTAATCGTCCTCGAGGCTGTAACCGCGGCGGCGCATGGCTTCGGCATTCGTCTCGCTCCACTCAAGTTCGTTGATGTTTAAGTAATCGAGATACGGGAGTGCGGGAATGAGGTATTCCAGACCCGGCAGTGAGGGAACCTCGATTGTGACCTCAAAGCCCATCTCCTTCGCCGCTTTCGCCGACTCGATATACTTCGTATTCAGGATATCCTTCCAGAGTTCCTGCGGCGGATGCATCCTTATTTCGTCGACAAGTCCCGAGAGTTTCTCAAGCGTCGCCCTGTTCGGCGCCGTTCCGGTATAGAGGTGGATATGATGCTCCTTTCCGAACTCGTTCTTTAAGAGGCGACAGTATTCGACAACCCTGTCGAGCCGAAGAAGCGCTTCGCCGCCCGTGACACCCGTTCCGAGAGCGCTCATCATCCTTGCCTCGTCTATGATATCCTGCGGGTCGCAGACGGGGCGGTCGTTTGCGAAGGCGAGGTCTTTATCCTTCCTTTCGTATGAAATCGGGCAGTACCAGCAGTCTTTGCCGCAGACGCCGGTGACAAAGAGCACCATCTTTGCACCCTCACAGCACTGCCGGCACGCCTTACTCAGCATCAGTTCACCGTTTCCGAGAGTCTCTTTATTACGAAGTCGCTGCCGAGCGCCTCAAGGAACCAGCCGGCACGCGGACCTCTCTCCTGTGCGAGGATTGCCTTATAGATGCAGGTGAAGATGTCTTTAGGGTTAATGCCCGCTTCCGTGCCCGTTTCGTAGACGGCGTTGTGGATATTCTCCGCGTTCCATACCGGCACTTTGCCGAGTTTCTCGACGAGGAGTCCTATGGCACGTTTTTCTTCGTCGCCGAAGGACTTTGCACAGTCGGGCAGTTCTTCCTTGACCGTGAAGCTTACGTTTTCGGGGGCATACTGCTCAACCCAGATCTTTGCGCGGCGGGCACGCTTTATGACGGCATCGCGGTTTTCGACATTGTAACCGCTTCTGGCAAGGATTTCGAGGATGGCGTCGTCGTCCTT
>JAFZMT010000226.1 GCA_017553245.1 Methanomicrobium sp. | reverse complement strand
TGCACAAGTGTCTTGATATCCTTCTTTCTTATGTCACGACCGCCGAGACCGCCGACATACGAGAAGATATTCGGACTGTCTTTGTAGACGGCATCCTTTACCTCGAGACCGACCGCGCCAAGCATCCTTGAACCTATGCTTATGTTCTTCTCGATAACGGCAATGTTCTTTACGCCTTTAAGGGCGGTGCGCACTTCCTCTGACGGGAACGGTCTGAACGAGCGTATCTTGAGAAGACCGACCTTCTCGCCCGCATCCCTCATCTCGTCGATGGCATCTTTTGCCGTTCCGCAGATTGAACCCATGGCAACGATTGCCGTCTCGGCATCCTCAAGCCTGTAGCCTTCGACAAGTCCCGTGTAGTCGCGTCCGAACTTCGCCTTGAACTCGGCGGCAATCTCGCAGTATGCGGCTTTGGCACGCGTCATTGCGGCATTAATCTCGTAGCGGAACTCCTGATAGCAGTCGGGTGTAGCATACATACCGAATGACATGGGATTCTTCGCGTCAAGCCTGTGAAGCGGGTTGAATGCCGGCAGGAACTCATCGATCTCCTCCTGCGAGGGGATATCGACCGGCTCGAAGGTGTGCGAGACGATGAATCCGTCAAGACAGACAAAGCACGGGAGCAGGACATCATGGCGCTCGGCAAGCTTGTAGGCGATGAAATGGAGATCCATTGCCTCCTGTGCGTCCTCGCCGTAGATCTGCATCCATCCCGAGTCGCGGAGGAAGATTGAATCCTGCTGGTCGTTCCAGATGTTGAGCGGCGCTCCGAGCGCACGGTTGGCAATCGTCATGACTATGGGCAGGCGCATACCTGCGGCATTGAAGACAACCTCCGCCATGAAAGCAAGTCCCTGCGAGGTGGTTGCGGAATATACGCGCGAACCTGCGGCAGAAGCACCGACACAGGACGAGAGCGCCGAGAACTCGCTTTCCACGCAGATATATTCCCCGTTGAGGTCGCCGTCTGCGACCATCTCGGCAAGACGCTCGACAATGTGCGTCTGCGGGGTAATCGGGTATGCGGATACTACCTGCGGGCGGCAGAGTTTTACGGCTTCCGCCACGGCATGTGATCCTTCGGTTATCTGAAGCATTATTTTTCCTCCTTCTTCATTGTGATTGCATCCTTGGGGCACTCTTCCGCGCAGAGACCGCAGCCTTTACAGAAGTCGTAGTCCACGTGATAGACGCCGTCAATGAGCGTGATGCAGACTTCGGGGCAGATAAGCGCACAGTTTCCGCATCTGTTGCACTTCTCCTTATCGAGTGTCGGGCAGAAGACACGCCATGAACCCGTCTTGTTGTCGCGTGCATGTCCGGGTGCGGCAACCGCGCCTGTGTTAAGAGCCATTACATCTCACCCTTTACGATATTGTAGGCGGTCTCAGCCGCACGTATGTTCTTCTCGGCAAGGGGTCCCGCAAATCTCTCGTTCAGTGATGCTTTGAGGGCATCGAGGGAGATTTCGCCTGTTGCCGCCGCAAACGCACCCATGAGGGTTGTATTCTCGATGGGAAGACCGAGCACGTCCAGCGCAATCTTTGTGGCATTTATCTTCAGGATCTTTACGCCTGCGGGGGCGTTTTCGACATCCTTCTCGGTGTTGATTACGGCAATGCCGCCTTCTTTAAGACCTGCGAAGACGTTTACGTCTTTGAGAAGGGTGATATCCTGAACAATTATGTAATCCGGCTCGTAGATCTGACTTCTAAGTCTTATCTTGCGGTCGTCAAACCTGACGAATGCCTGTACCGGCGCACCCCTTCGTTCGACGCCAAACGCGGGAAATGCCTGAGAATAGACATTGCTCTTGAATGCCGCCATTGCTATGAGTTCTGCGGCGGTCACGGAGCCCTGTCCTCCTCTTCCATGTATTCTAAGTTCTCTCAATAAAATCCCTAATAGATTTATCATGATTATTTATTAAGAATTTTCTATACGCACCTTTTGCGCAAAATAATTCTGCACGTATCATGACTGTTTTTAAAAAATAAAGCCTGTTTGCGGCAATATCAACAATCAAGAATAGTCTGTACAAAGTTTTTTAATTCTCTGAAATAATCAATATACAATGGATCTGAGTACAGAGCGCTGTAACCCAAACATTGAGAGATTGCCGCCC
>JAFZMT010000022.1 GCA_017553245.1 Methanomicrobium sp. | reverse complement strand
GCCCGTATTCATCGAATAGACCTCGCCTGGGCAGGTATTGAGGCACCTGCCGCAGGATATGCAGCGCGACTGTATAACGCCGCCGCCGAGGATAACGGCTTTTCGCGGGCATAAAGAACCTGCGGGGCAGCCGCCGCAGTAGAGGCAGTTCATGGGGTTTACGGTGACGCTGTTTTCGGTATCGTGCCAGACGGCTTCGTAATCGGCATTACCGACATGAACCGATTTATCAAGGTCAATTACGGGTAAGGGGATGTCTTTGTCGAGGATAGAAAGTTCCTCTATTGAACTGCCGTCGAGGATTGGGATTGCGACGGCAATCGTAATAACCGATTCCTGACCCGAGGCTGTGATAAGACCGCCCGTGAACTCCGGCATCATGTCTTTAACGGCGGCGCTGATGAGGAATACCGGGTTTTTGAGGTTTTCAGGAGTTGGGGAATTTTTGGAATTTGCGGGGTTTTTAGGATTGTCAGGGCTGTCAGGGAGATCTGCTGCGCAGTCATCATCTTCGCAGACCGAATCAACCGTGCCGATGACGCCGTTTACGAGGATTTTAGTTCCCGCCCTGATTGATCGCAGGTGCGGGTCGTTTGCAAGCGGACTTATTTCACCGCAGCCGCATACGAATGCCTCGGAGAAATCCGCTCCGAGCGGCTGAACGAGGTGTTCGTTCTTAAGGGGCTTTTCGCCGCCGTTGACAAAAGCACAGCGCATTTTGCCGGCGCTTATTCGTGCGGAGATTTTAGCGCCGACAATGTCTTCGGGAAAGATTATGTCTTCGACTATGCCTTCTTTTCCGCTGACCGCGATTTCAATCTCTTTTCCCTCGGCGATATCGCGGATGAGGTCGCCCGTGCAGTAATTCTTGGGGATTGTCTCCGATGTCTTTTCGGAGGATACTGCCGCGGATTCTACCGTGACTTCGATGGAACCGTCATCGCTTACGGCTCCGGGGATGCATTCGATGCCGTTTAGCGATATAGACGTGCAGTCACGGTAATCGGCGCCGCCGACCGCGGGCAGGGTCATTACGGCACTTACGCACGTGACAACTCCGCAGGCGGCGCACGTAACCGCATCCACGTCCTCAAAGGCGGGCGGTTTTCCTTCGCGAACGGCATTTTTGAACTCGGTCGCGGTCATAATCACGGCGTTTCCCGCCGATATTTTCTTACTGATATCCGAAATCGATCTCTTATCCTGCGTAAATATCTCCCCTGAGATTTTCTTCTATATGGTCTCGCCTCTTTATCAGTCTGTTGTTTCGTTAAAAGTTTCGTTAAAAGTTTCGTAATATGCGCTCCCGCGGTCAAACGTTGTCAGGTGCGGCGGCAGCATGCGGCAGTTATCACACGGCAATTCATGTGCTGAAAGTGTTATAAGATATTCTTTCGGCATTTTTAGGTATTATTAACATTTTTTGCAATTGCCCGCGGAGTTTTCAATTATTTGCCGTTCACAAATACAATTGGGATAATTCATCTTCTCTTTAGATCTACTTAGGTAAATTCTATATTCTAGTGAGCCATACTTTATGGAAGGATGATCCGATGTTCTCCAAGAGAATTTTTGATATAGGCTTCAAGGACGCACTCGATGAAGAGCTTTCCAGAAAGGGAATCTCGATAAAAGAGCTTGCCGAACTTGCAAACATTCCGCCGGCGACAATATACAAGATTACCTCCGGCGACCGCGACCCGCGTTTTTCGACGATTCAGGCGATTGTTGCCGCACTTGAACCCAACGACTACCGTTTCGTCGCGGTTATCGCCGCCAAATTCCTTCTCGACGAGGTTGAGGCACAGATTGTCAAGATCGGCGACCGCGAATACAAAATCAAGGGTTATCCTGCATACACACTGGAGGAGTGTATTGTCTCGGCAGTCCGCGCCGAGAAAGAGGGGGCTTCGGGGATTGTCTGCGCTCCTATTCTGGCGTCAATCATCGAGAAGGTCGTCGATGTTCCCGTCGCAATCATGAAACCCGAGGTCGGGACAATCATCGGCGCACTGCATTCGCTGAATCATCGGGTGTTATAAAAAAATAAAAACGCGGATTTAATTATCTTTGAGCCGAAATGTCGGGATTTCATCCTCAATAATCGGGCACGACATTCAACACTTTTTTCTCAGATCACTTTTCCCTTTCATATCACTTTTTCCCGCCCTTCGGATTGTACTTCCTCAGATTCAGCGAGAGCGAGATGACGGTAATTGAACTCAGTATCATCGCCGCACCCGAAAACTCGGGTCTGAAAATAATTCCGAAGAACGGATAGAGAACGCCGGCGGAAACCGGAATCAGGCAGATATTGTAGAAGAACGCCCAGAACAGATTCAGCCTGATTCTGCCCATAATCTTCTTTGAGAGCAGAAGGAAACTGCGGATATCGCCGACCTTATCGTTCATGAGAACGACATCGGCGCTGTCAAGAGCAATCTCGGTTCCGTTCGCGACCGCAAGCGCAATATCTGCTTTAGCCATCGCAGGCGCATC
>JAFZMT010000225.1 GCA_017553245.1 Methanomicrobium sp. | reverse complement strand
TTCTTTTTCAAAAACGTCTCTGCGGATTTAGAGATTTCTATCATGCTATATCCCTTTATAATCAATATAAATCGTCAACAGTAAAATAATAGTTCTGCATGACGATCATTTTACGGATAACACATATATAAAAAGTGATTTGAGCGTTAGAACATTAACGCCCAAGCGCCCCGACCGGGACTTGAACCCGGGTCGAAAGCTCCGCAGGCTTTCAGGATATCCACTACCCTATCGGGACTTATAACGCATCAGATTATTAAAACCGTTCTAAAACCTGTGCCTAAATAAATTAGAGTTTCTAACATATATAAGTAATCAATTGAAACAATGCACGACCAAAAGATAATTTTTTGAAAGACTGAAAAATATGAAAAATATGAAAAATCAGTCGAGATTGCTCTTGGGAACCTTAACTTCGGTTGTCACCGTCGCGACCGCTCCCGAGATCTCGACATGCAGATTGCCGGGCGACAGATACTTGAAACTGCCTTTGTCTCTCACCTTATTGAACGGATCAACGGCATATTCGGCAAGAACCTTGCTCGTGTCCTTATCGTAAACGATTATCTGATAGTAGGAAAGCGGGTCGGGATACGTAACATTCACGGTATATTCCTCCTTCTCGCCGAACTCGCTCGTACCTGTCTTGGTGCGGGTTACAACCGGCACCGTCGCGTCGTATGTAAATATCATCGGCGGCGTCTTAAGGAAATAATCGAAAGCGGTAATTCCCGACAAAAGCTTGCTCTCGGTATACACGGTCATATAACCGTCATCCGCGGCATCCGCCGGCGGAATATGGTATTTCAGAGAATTTGCATCCTCGGTCTGAATCGGCGTTGCCATCACCACGCTCGCACCCGCAGGCAGGGTCGGCTCGACAGTCGGTTCTTCGGTCGGTTCCGCGGTTGGATCTGCGGAGGGTGCGGCATTGCCGCCGGCATTACCGTTATTGTTAACGCCATTATCGGGCGCATTGCCGGGGATACCGGGTATCTGCACCCCCGTGCATCCCGCAGACAGAACGAAAATGACGAATATGATTGCTGTTAAGACAAACGGAATCTTTACCCGCATTATTAAGAATATGACCGCATTTGTATTTATAATACAAGATCCGATCTCCCTGCTGCGCAGGTTAGCGTGTCAACTTATCACAAACAATTTTTGACAGCGCCGACAATACTTTACCATGGACAAAAGTCATATTCAGCAGATATCGATAAATGCCGCGGTTATCACGGTATCGACGACGAGAACCGAGAAAGACGATAAGAGCGGCGCCGCGATAAAAGAGATAGTCGCCGCCGCCGACATCCCCGTCGACTACTATGCAATAGTCCCCGACAACGAAGAAAAGATAAGGAAAGCCTGTCTTGAGGCGCTTGAAAAAGCCAACTGCGTTGTGATAAACGGCGGCACGGGCATCACGCACGATGACTGCACGATTGAGGCGATAACGCCGCTCTTACAGAAGAAGATGGACGGCTTCGGCGAGATCTTCAGACTCAAGAGCCTTGACGACATAGGAACCGCCGCGCTTCTCTCAAGAGCGGTCGCGGGCATTATCGACAGAAAAGCGGTATTCTGCATCCCGGGATCGACGGGCGCGGTAAAACTCGCAATGAATGAGATAATCATCAAAGAGCTGCGCCACATCATCACCCACGCAAGTAAATAAAAATTAAAGAAATAATAAGAGATTTCAAGAAATCGAAAGAAATCATTAATCGCGCCGAACGCGCCGATTATCTTAAAAAAATCTCAAAAATATCTCAAACGATTATCCCAAAAAACACAGAATTATCTCAAAAACCATACTTTTTTGCGGTCATATCCGGGAAATACTCTGAAAACATTCGGGAATACTTAAGAATACTCGGGAATATTCTGAAAATACTCATGTAACAATCGGAAAAACTCAAAAAAACGTTGCAATGCGAGGGAAGGGATTCGAACCCTCGAATACCTACGTAACAAGGCCCTCAACCTTGCGCCTTTGACCTGGCTCGGCAACCCTCGCCCGTTTGACTCTAATAAGAATGATCTATTAATTAAAATAGATTGCGATCCGAATTCCGCAGGCATCAACAGATGGGTGCGGGAAGGCTGCAGGAAAGACTGCGGGTAAGGCTTTGGGAGATGCTATGGGGAGGCTGCGGGAAAGGATATGGAAAAGACTATGGATAAGGCAACACGGAAGGCGACGGTAAGGCAAACGGAAAACATGCCGTAAATTTACTTCAGTGCTAAACACGACATGAAAGATCATATATGTTCATAAATGCAACATAATTCATATGTGGGCATCAATACTCAAAGGATTCGCGGATTCGCCTTCGCAGACAAAAGTCGTAAAATTCCTTCTGGAGAACGGATTCGGAATCAACGAAAGCGGCAAGATAATCTGTAACGGCATCGAAATACCCGCCACACATCTCGGAAAAGCGACCGGCACCGACAGGCGCGTTGTGGACGCAACCGCAAAGCGCATACTCGAAACGCCGCTCGTGCGCGACATCTTCTTAAACATGCGCGCAACGCCCGACATAACCGGAATCGCCGACAGACTCAACCTTTCCGTAATCACAATCTTCCCGAAGGATGCGGGCGAAAAAGGAATTGTCGGCGCCGCCATCGAGGTCCTTACGCGTCACAACCTCTCTATCCGCCAGATTTTCGTTACCGACCCGCAGCTCTCCGAGGACCCAAGACTCGTAATCATCACCGAAAAGACAATGCCTGCCGCGGTCTACGAAGAACTCAGAGCGCTGCCGCAGGTCAGAAAAATAGTCTTATAATTATTTATAATTCTAAACAGTAATCACATTTTTTCGGAACGGAGAGTTCTTAAACCTTCAATCTCATCCGAAAGCTTTGCAATCCGCTCCCGCGCCTTCTCACTCAGCCCC
>JAFZMT010000224.1 GCA_017553245.1 Methanomicrobium sp. | reverse complement strand
GGAGTCGGCAGTGCGGGCAGCCTCGGCGGGGGTATGGGCGGAGGTCTCGGAGGTGCCGGCGGATTCGGCAGAGCACCCACGGGTGACGATGAGCAGTGCCCCGTCTGCGGAAATGCCGTTGCCGCGGGCGCCAAGTTCTGCGGCAACTGCGGTCATACAATGTCTTCAGGTTCCGGTATGGGAGGCAGTTCGGGCGGATACGGCGGTTCACGCCGCAGCAGTGACGATGCGGAAATCCTCGGCGGCGAATCACGCGACGATGACTTCTTCCCCTCCGCAAAACCGCAGAAGAGAGCCAAAAAAGCGAAAAAATCATGGTTGCCGCGTTCATCTGCGGGTTCGGACGATGACCGCCCCGTCCGGAGACAGAGAAGGACGGGTCCGCTCTTCTCCGAAAACTCCATCCCCGGCAGGCTTATCTCATTTATCAGAACACCGTGGGACGCGTTTCAGAATACCCGCGGTCAGGACGTCATCGATGCCCTGCCCGTTTTCGGAGCGGTTCTGGGCATATTCATCCTCGTAAACGCGATTATCTGCTCGGTAATCACCTCGGACTTAAGCGCCGCCGACTACCCCGTATTGAGCACTTTGTCGGATTTCGGCTCCGCACTGTTCTTTATGATTGAATCCGCGATTCTGCTGGCAATAATCACGGCAATCTACGGTGTTCTTATTCATGTCGCAATCGGCGTAATCGGTTACACAAGCGACATAAACGACGGGCTCAGAATCTCGGTCTACTCGCAGACAGCCCTGCTCATCACGGTAATCCCCTTCATCGGGCTTTTCCTCTACCCAATCTGGGCATTTTTGCTTCAGTTCATGGGTATCCGCGAGACCTACCGTCTTGAAAACGGGCAGTCTCTGATGGCGACCGCAATCCCCGCCGTTGTCCTTCTCATACTTTTCGTGCTCTTCCTGACATTCGGCGAGGACAACTTCTCGATTTTCGGCGGAGATTAAGCCCTTGGAAAGGAATACTCACAAAACCAAAGCCCCCGTGTCCGTTTCCTCAGGGCTGTTGCTTCTCTTTGCACTGTTTGCACTGTTTGTCATCATCTCACCGGCATCAGCGGCAGCAACAGCGGATTTCAAATTCGAGCAGGGCAATCCCAATTCCGCGGAGTATCTGCGCGTAATATATCTGGGCAGTCTTGAGGGTGCGACCGCCACTGAGGACTCGCAGTGGGTCTGGAACTTCGGAGACGGCACCACGGGCACGGGGAAAAACGTTGTTCACACGTATTCCGCGGATATTCTGCCGACCAACCTTCACGATCCGGTTATCTTTATGGTTCGCCTCGACGTCACGCCCGACGGCGGCGGCAAACCGTGCAGTAAGAGTTACAAAGTCGAGATAAAAGAACCGTCTCTTGCGGCGCAGTTCTCGCTTTCGGCAACGCAGGGACCGCCGCCGCTTGAGGTCACGGTAACCGACACCTCTTTCGGACGCCATGACATTGAAAGCCTCTACTTCGGCTATCCGGGTTCGGACACGACCGTCAGTTCTCTTCCGGCGACTCATGTCTATGACAGGGAGGGAACATACCCCGTAACTCTGACGGTGTCACGCGGCGATGAGACGTCTAAGGCAACAAAGCAGGTCATTGTAAGGAAGGATGCAATATATATCGGCAGCGAAAATCCCGAATCCTCGGTTTCGTCTGAGTCAGCAGACGCAACGGATGCCCCCGGCACCCTCAATGCCCCCGAAACGCTTGATATCTCAGCCTCAATCTTAAGCGATGCCGATGTCTCTTCGGATGTTGTGTCAGAGCCTTCTGTTGCGGAGAACAATGATGAGGATTTCATCGGCAAATCAATAGGATCGTTAAAACTGCCCGATACCGAAAATATTGTCGGAGTTAAGGAGATAAAATCGAAGAGAGACAGATATCTCTCATTTTTCGAAGAGATAATCCGACTGCTCAGATCTGTCGCGGGACTCCCCCCGGGTCCTTTTGACGGCGGCAGTTTATAGACTGATACTATAATTGTTCTGTTACCGATATTCAGTTTACAGATAATTCAGTTCTGACAGTTTACTGACAGTTTATTGATGGTTTGCGGACAGGCTATCTCTTTGCCGTTCCCTGTTTGGCAACCGCTTCCATCGCGGCTTTGATCTCGTCCTGATTGCCGAGATAGTAATGTCTAATCGGTTTAAGATTGTCATCGAGTTCGTATACCAGCGGCGATGCCGTGGGGATATTCACCTGCGCAATGTCATCGTCCGAGACATCGTCGAGGATCTTTACGAGCGCCCTTATGCTGTTTCCGTGAGCGGCGATGAGGATTCTTTTGCCGGCTCTGATCTGCGGACATATCTCGTTTTCCCAATACGGCTTAACCCTTGCGACCGTATCTTTTAAGCATTCGGTAAGCGGCAGTTCCTCCTTAGTAAGCGAAGAATAGCGCCTGTCGCGTGCCGGGCTTCTCTCGTCATCGGGGCTTAGCGCCGGCGGTGCGACCGTATAACTGCGCCTCCAGATGAATACCTGCTCGTCGCCGTATTTTGCGGCGGTCTCCGCCTTGTCAAGTCCCTGAAGCGCCCCGTAATGCCGCTCGTTGAGTCTCCATGAACGGGTGACGGGTATCCACATG
>JAFZMT010000223.1 GCA_017553245.1 Methanomicrobium sp. | reverse complement strand
TTGCCGCGCGTTTCGCCTTAAGGTCGCCGAGAGACTCGATTGCCGCGATTCTGACATTGTTTTTCGGGTCGGCAAGAAGAATGATCATACACTCTATACCGCAGTTGCCCGTAGCCTTCAGGTTCTCGACGGCGGCGGCACGCATGATCTCGTTCTCGTCCGAGAGGGCTTTGGAGAATCTTGCGATTCTGTCCTCGTCCAGACCGTTCTTGCGCATTATCTTTGCCCACTGTTCCTCGGTCTTGGAATTGCCGTTGCGGGCTTTCATCGCCTCATTGTGGCGCTTTAACTGCTCCTCGACCTCTTCGTCGGGGGTTTGGGCTTTCTTCTTGTCGGACTGTGCCTTGGCTGCGGCGGCATTCTTCTTCTTGATGACAGCCACCGCTTCCGCGGCGCCGGCTCTGAGTGCGGGATCTTCGCTCTTCAGCGCCTCATTGATTGCCGAGTAGCCGACATTACCCATCGCGCGAAGAACTTCGGTAGATTTGAGCCTGATACCCGGATTCTTGTCCTTGAGTGAGGCGATGAGGATGGGGACTGCCGCATCGCGCATCTGGAGAAGTTCGGTCCACTTCTCCTTTATCATTAGGTATTTGGCTTTTTCATCGTTTGTTGACGGTTTCCAGCCCTTTCTGTCGAGCGACCATGCCGCCTCCATCCTGACGTAGGAGTCCTCGTCGTCGAGTGCGTTTATGATATAGGGGATGAGCCTGCGGTCGCTGGCATCGCTCATTGCGGCGACGGTCTTCTGCCTGACCTGCGCATCCTTGTCCTCGATTAGCTTTACAAGGACGTATAGGGATTCTTCAGCCGCAATCTTTGGGAGGATGTCGGCAATCTTCTTCTTAGTCTCGGAGGAGCCGTAGAGAACTTCGGACTGAATTGCGGGCAGGGCGTCCTTTCCGAGTTTGGCAAGCGAGTTGTAGTCGCCCTTTGCGAGGAAGTACTGCGCTCTCTCCGTCTTGTTCTTCGGCGTCCAGTTGATGTTTTCAAGGGATTTTGCCGCCTGAATGCGCACGCCGGAGTCGCTGTCGCGGAGCGCGTCCACAAGCATGCCCTCGACCATCTGGCTCATGTAACCCATGTAGCCCATACAGAGCGCGGCGCCGCTTCTTACCGACGCATTCTCGGTATTTGCCATGGCTTCGACAAGCTGCGGGATTGCAGCCGCGCCGTTCTGACCTACCGCCCTTGCCGCGCCGTCGCGTGCACGTTCTTTGCCGAAGAAGACGACTTTTAAAAGAGTGGGGAGAGCCGCCTCGCCGAATGTTCCCAAGACCTCGGCAGCGCCCGTCTGAATGAGTGAGTTTTCGGAATCCAGCGCCTTTAAGAGTTCAACAACGGCAGGGAGACCTATCTCGGAGAGGCGCACCGCGGCGTTACCGCGTTCCTCCCAGTTCTTTGACGAAAGCAGATTAATAAGTGAGTTTATCTCGCCGTCGTCCGACTTGTTCTCCTGTGTTGCTTTTTTTCTCTCGAATAATGCCATAAGGCAGTCAGGTTCCCCGTGGTATTTTTTGAATTTTCGCGGCGCCGCGCGTCAATTCCAAGGATTATTGTATTCAGCCGATATTTCGGCTGATTAGGGTATGATTCCGTTCTGTTTTAGGGTATTTCGGTTTTTGAATATTTCAACCGTGTCAGTATAATTATTATGCATCATAACAAATAAAGCGCTTTATTTAACCACGGTTTAAGCAAGGATACGCTATCCCGATATAATACGTATATGGCATCTGATTCAAAGAATGCGCAAGCATGGGGCAGTTTTCGGTATCGGCAGTTTCCATGCGCAACAGCGGTTGCGACTGTGCGGTGACGTGGTTATGTTCCTGACGGATTTCGAAAATAAATTGATAATGACATGACGGTAATCTGATAATAACCTGACAGTAATCTGATAATTACAGGACAATAATCCGATAATAATCCAAAGTAATCCGAATATATCTTGACAATACGTTTGCAGGTAAAAATGAGTGAGATTCGCGACCGAAAAAAATCCCGCGTGGGAAGAGATAAAATACAGGGCAGTAAAAGAGCGGGCAGTAAAAGACAGGACAGGCATGTCCCGACCGTCTCCGAAGGTGCCGGGATAAAAATCCCCGAACTTCTTGCGCCCGCAGGCAGTCCCAAGGCACTTCACGCGGCTGTATGCGCCGGTGCCGATGCCGTATATCTCTCCGGTCAGAACTTCGGCGCAAGGCGCTTTGCCGCGAATTTCAGCGGGGACGAACTTAAGGATGCCGTGGAATACTGCCACACCCGCGGCGTCCGCGTATATGTCACGCTCAATACCCTCATCTCAGATGAAGAGATGCCCCGCGCCCTCTCCGAGATGATGTATTATTACTCAATCGGCGCCGATGCCGTGCTGGTTCAGGATCTGGGGCTTTTAAAAGCGGCAACAGAGTGCTTCCCCGACCTCGCTCTGCACGCATCCACCCAGATGACGATAAACAGCACGGCGGGTGCGCTCAAAGCCGGCAGTCTGGGCATAAAGAGGATTGTCCTTGCCCGCGAACTCTCATACGGCGAGATTGGCGCGATTAATGCCGCTCTTAAGCGTGCCGCTGAACCTGCCAACGATCCCGCCATCTCCTCCGCCCCCGCGGCGTCAGGCTCACCCGCCCAATCAGACCCCCCGGAACTTGAGGTCTTCGTCCACGGCGCTTTATGCTACTGCTATTCGGGGCAGTGCCTCTTCTCCTCGCTTTTGGGCGGCAGAAGCGGAAACCGCGGAATGTGCGCACAGCCGTGCAGGAAAGCCTATGAACTGCGGGAGAGCACGGTCGACGGATACGGCAGAATCGACTCCGCATCTTCGGTGACGTGCAGGACGAAGGGCGCATTCCTTCTCTCGCCGCGCGATCTCTGCTCATATGACAACCTTGAGAGCATGGCGCGGCTCAACATCGCGTCCTTAAAGATAGAAGGGCGCATGAAATCGCCGGAGTATGTCGCAATCGTCACCTCAATCTACAGAAGGGCGCTGGACGCAATCGCGGGCGGCACCGTTTCCGAAGACTGCGGAGAGGATATGGAAAACCTTCTGATAGCCTTCAACCGGCGTTTTACGGCAGGGTATGTCGGCGGCGACAGAAACGCGGCTCTCATGTCCTATGACCGCCCCGCAAACCGCGGAATATTCATAGGCACGGTCACGGATTATGACCCGCGATATGAGAGCGCGGTTGTGAAGCTGACCCGCGATGCAAAGCCGCGCCTCGGCGACGGTCTTACAATCCGCAGAAAACACGGCTCGGATGACGGTTTTTTCCTCAGAAAGCCCTATGAGATAAGAAACGGCGAACTCCGTTTAAAGACAAAATGCCGGCTCAGGCACGGCGATTCCGTATTCATCACAAGCCGCGGCAGTCTGGATGACCTTGCCGGAGAGATAATCACCCGCGACGGCGACGCATACAGAAAGATTCCGATTGACATCACGTTCTCACTCGGCGGTGAGGCGGGCAAAACGCCGGTCGTAAGCGGCACTTATGCGATAAAAGGCGTCACATACAAAGCCGTTTATACCTCGGATACCGAAATGGCGGATGCGCAGAACAAGCCGGTCATGACCGCGGATCTGGAAAAGGTCTTTGCAAAATGCGGCGGGACGCAGTATGAG
>JAFZMT010000021.1 GCA_017553245.1 Methanomicrobium sp. | reverse complement strand
GGCTTGTCGAGGAATACGCTAAGATTCCGCTGCGCAAGGATAACGGCAAATTCAGGGTCTGGGAAGACCTCAAGCCCGCAGAAAAAGAACGCATCATCAAACTGATGGAATACCACCTCATTGACTCCGACGAGCCCTTCTCCGCCGAGAGGCTTAAGGCACAGCATTATATCTTCCCCGACGAGCCGAGGTATACGCCGCTTAGAAACGCATCGGAGTATGCGACGATGCTCAATGCCTGCGGGCGCTGGGTGAAGCCGAAAGTCGGCAGCACGGTCTGCTGCGGCAACAAAAAGAGCGCGGAATACACGGAGGCATGCAGCGAAGCCGCGGACATGCTCAGACATCACCGCTCGGTCATCCGCGAGATGATGGAGTATATCCTCGAGACGGGGGTAAAAGAGCTGTCGCATCTGCAATACCTCCACGTCGGCGACAGATTCCCCGACACCATAGTGGGCATAGGCGCGGGAATGGCGCTTTCCAAGCTGAACTGGAAGCTGCCGATTATGATTCTCTGCTACCTTCCCGACGATCCCGAACTCGTCAAGATTTCGATGAGGACGAACGAGACAATGGTCTCAAAGGGCGTGGATCTTCAGGCGGCGCTGCTTGAGGCATCCGAGGCTGTCGGCGGCGCAGGCGGAGGTCATAAGATAGCGGCGGGCGCATATATATCCAGAAGCAGGGAAGAGGGTTTTGCCGAGAGCGTCAACGGGATACTGAAGAGGCAGCTTGAAGAGGCAGCCGGGTTAAAAAGATGAAATTAAGATGAAATTAAGATTAATTTTCGGGAGTAAACAGGAGTAAGCAACAGGAGTAAGCAATGTCAGAGATGAATGAGGTAAATAAATTCGAAGGAAAGAGGCGTGAGAGTCGCGAGAGGGGCGACAGAAGCGACGGTCGCGATAATCGCGAAAAACGTGAGAAGCGCGATTTTACAAGGGAAGCGCCGTATGCAAAGGATTCATACTTGAGCCGCGTTCGGGTCATCGCCGATTACCAGTTCGGAAAGGGCGCGGGCGCGGGGCTTTTCCCCGATGACTGCGAGTTCAAGCTTTCGGCGACAAAGCGCGTGCGCTATATCCTTCTGGGCAAAGAGCGTCTGGCAACGCTGCGCGCGAATGACGGCAGGCTCACATTAAGTCAGATTGGCGCAAAGAGACTCTGCGATACCCTGCCCGCGCCGGCATACCGCGTTTTCGTAAAGGACGAGGTGGGCGAGTTTGTCGCCGCCGGCAAGAACGCGATGGCAAAGCATGTGACTTTTGCCGATCCGCAGATTCGCGGCGATGACGAGGTTTTAGTCTGCAACGAGAAGGGCGAGTTTCTTGCGACGGGAACGGCGGTGCTGAGCGCAAAGGAGATGGCGGAGTTTAACTACGGCGTCGCGGTTATGGTCAGAAAAGGAAACTGATTCAATCGAGGATTGCCCACTTAATTACACATTTTATTACACATTCGATTGCATATTATAAGGAAAGGAGAGACAATATGATTCCGGGAGTCAACCCAAAACAGATGAAAGCGATGATGAAAAAGCTCGGCATGAAGATGGAACAGTTCGAGGATGTCGAGCGCGTCATTGTCTATACGAAGAAAGGAAACTACATCTTTGAGAACGCCGAGGTTGTCGCGACCACGATGCAGGGCGCAACCACATATCAGCTCTCGGGCGATATGAGATTCGAGGAAGCCGAGACGGTTATTCCAGATGAGGACGTCGCCATGGTCGCCGAGCAGGCTTCGGTCTCGAAGGATGCCGCTCTTGCCGCATTGAAAGAGACAAAGGGCGACATTGCCGAGGCAATAATCAAGCTCTCGGAGTAATACGACAGTCACCATACTTTAACCCTGCTTTTATGATTCGGGAAAACGACAGAGTGCTTTTATTCGACGGAAAGCGCGAATTTTTTGTAAGGGCGGTTGAAAAAGACTTCTCCACGGACAGGGGCATCCTGAAACTCGGCGATCTTATCGGGATGGAGTCGGGCGGGACTATTTATTCGCACCTTGACAAGCCGTTTCAGGTGCGGGTGCCCAGACCGACCGATTTCTTCAACCACGCAAAAAGGACCGGCGCGCCCATGCTTCCCAAGGACATCGGCATGGTGATTGCATATACGGGCATGAACCGCAGGGACAGAGTCCTCGATGCCGGATGCGGAAGCGGGGTTGCGGCTATCTACTTCGGCGGCATCGCGGGGCACGTGACCTCCTATGAGAAGCGCCCGGAGTTTGCCGAAATCTGCCGTGCGAATATCCTTGAGGCGGGGCTGGATAACGTCGAGGTCATTGCCGGGGATATGCTGGATGCCGAAGGCGAAGGTGTCTTCGATGTCGTTCATCTGGATATGCAGATTGAGAAGGAGCATATCGAACACGCATATAAACTCCTTAAGAGCGGCGGCTATCTGGCGACATACACGCCGTTTCTGGAGCATACTTTTACGGTCATGGACGCGGCAATTCCGCTGTTTGCGGAGGTCACCTGCCATGAGTTCATAGGGCGCGAACTGACAAGAACCGAGCGCGGAACACGCCCGTCGACAAGGGTAGCCCACACGGGATACATAACGGTGTGCAGGAAATAGCCGACCGAATCACATTTAATATCTTTTTGAATTCTTCTTTTCAAGCCGTGACGAATGAGATCACTTTAAATTGAAAAATCCGCAGCGTATGCCAAGAACTATATATTTCAGAATTGAATGTAATAGTAATGACAGGTGGTATTTGTCCCAAATGCGGACTACCAAAAGAATTGTGCATTTGCGAAGAAGTAGCAAAAGAGCAGCAACAGATTAGCGTTAAGATCAACAAGAGACGATACGGAAAAGAGGTTACCGTAATCGAGGGACTCGATCCGATGGATATCGATCTCGAAGAACTTCAAAAATTCCTGAAGAGCAAACTCGCCTGCGGCGGCACTATTAAGGATAATATAATAGAGCTTCAGGGTAATCACCGCGAGAGAGTCAAAAAGCTCCTCACGGACAAAGGATATAAACTTGACAATATAAACTGATTCGCCGGTATCGCAGTCGTCATCGCGATCTGCGGCGAACGGGTTATTATGTCGTATCCGAAACGGATACCGACCTTTTTTATACGCGGGTTATGACGGAGCGAAGGCTCTCTTTTTGCGGTCGCTGATGTCTCTGCCGCTTCAGCCGCCTCATTTCACCAATCCGTTTATTCGATGTCGTCAGATAACGAATCTGAACGCAATCCATGCGATTGCAAGCATAATAAGCGAATATTTAAGCCCCGCAACCGCGTTGCCCTCGCCCATCTGTCCCGCAACAAGTCCCGAGAAGAACGCCTGAATCATTGCCGCGTGCGAGAATATGCGCTTATAGAGTTCCATGTCCTGACCGCCGCCGACCGACATTGCGCCGAAAGTCGAGGCACCCGTCGCGGCTGCACTGCCTGCGCCTCCCGCAGTTCCCGCACCTGCCGTTCCCGCCCCCGCTCCGGCTCCTCCCGCACCGGAATAGAAGGCTGAGCCCGCGTCCGCCATGGTCTGAAGGAAGGTTGCCGTCATTACGCCGATGATGAAGAGGAAGACCAGAAAGGAGATGATGACGATGATGACGTAGATTATCATGTTGTTGCGGCGTTCTTCGGCGAGATTAACGAACTCGTAGGAGTCTTCGGCGGCGGCTTTCAGGGCTTCGCTTACGTTGCCGCCCGCGACACTTGCCTTGGCTACGAGGTCGACACTGCGTTTTGCAAGCGGCGCTCCCAGAGAGTCGCCGAATCTCACGATTGCGTCGATGAACGGGATGTTCCACGAGATTTCGTTATCCATCCTGCGGATATGTGCCGTGAGCCTTCCGTAGTCGCCGCCGGAGACCGTGTGAACGGCGCTGGGAAGCGTCATTCCGCTCTCGTTCATGCCCGCGAGATCCCGAAAGAAGTTGGGAAGCGCCGTTTCTATGCTTCGTATCCGCATCCCTTCCCGCGTAACGAGGACGGCATAGGGCGTAAGCGCGATGAAAACCGCGAGGACGACGATATCGTCAACGGCTGTCGATGCGAGGATGTGCCTGCCGCCTTCTTCGAGGGCAATGCGTATGATGCCTGCGATTACGGTGATTAACGCGAGCGGAACCGAGATTATGAGGATGTTTTCGGGCTTTTCGGTCAGCATCCCGACGGGGTCGGATAAGAGTCTGTTTATGCCTTCTTCGGACTTTTTCTTAAGTGCAATCCTGCGGAGAATCTCTTTCTGCATGAGTTCATCCGCGGTAAGCTCGGATTCTTCATGCTCTTTCAGCGCATTTTTCTGCCCCGTCAGCCGCATCATAAACCGATTGAATATCTCTGACATATTCTTCCACCTTTCTCCTTCAGATATCCTTTCTCCTTCATATCTCCGGCGTCATTGCGTCTATGAGTATCACGAAAAGCAGACTGCCGAGCGGAATTATGCCGTAGATGACGACGTAAAGGAAGATCGGGTTGCCGCTGCCGCTTATCGAGGACATTATCGATTGCAGGATTATCAGAAAGAGCGTTCCGGCAACGAGCGCGGTCACGTAGGACTCCGAGATGAGTCCGAGCGTCTCAAGGAAGTTCTTCTGCTCCATTCGGTTTTCGCGGGCATACTGCTCCGATTTGTTCCTGAAGTAGCCCGTGAGGTTGCTTCCCGAGGATATGCTTGCGCCCGCGCCCTGAAGGAAATCCCTCATACGGTCGCTGGGGGTGTATTGCCCTACGATTCTGAGCGCTTCCAGAAGGTCTCTGCCGAAGATGTATACTTCGCGGGTGAGATAGCGGGCTTCGACGGCACTTTCGCCGTAGATTTCGCTTTCTCCGAGAAGTCTGAAGACCTCGGCGGGCGGGATTCCCGCAGCCGACATCGCGGTTATGTAGTTTATCGCATACGGCAGTGTCGCGTCTATGCTGCGGCGGCGCTCGCCTGCGCGTATTGAGGGGTAGAGCATGAATCCGAGCCATGTGAGACCTGCGAATATCACAAACGCGAATGCCGCCGCGATTGCCGATCCGATAAAAAGGCTGTATCCGCTTAAGTCATAGAAGATGTCGGGGAGACTGCCGAGACCGTAAATCATCAGCGGCAGCCTGAGAATGAAGGTTACTATGCCCGCGGCGAGTGCCGCAAGGGTGCCGAGCGCAAACGCACTGATGTATGCGGTCGCCAGATACGCCTCGAAGGAGATTCTCATGCGGGCGCTGAGCATTTGGTTTATCAGCGCGGAATCGGCTTCCCTTTTGGATTTTATCCGCGCCTTTATCCTTTCGCCGAGCAGGTTGAAGCAGAAGCGCTCATAGATGTTCATCGGCGTCACCTCTGACGAGTTTTATGACGGCGGCGGGGTCGCGGTAGTAGGACATGAGGACTTTGCCGACATCGCGGTAATTCCTCAGTTTTTTCCGCCGCATCCATTCGAGAATTTCCTGCCGGCGCTTGAGTTCCTCGAGCATTCTTTCCTCATCCCAGCCGTGCGTCTCCATTATCTCTTCGAGGATGTAGGATTTGCCCGAGTAGCGGATTTCATCCGAAGACTGATGCCATCGGAAAACTTCGTTGGTGATAAGCTCGTTTGTCCGCGGGTCGATGTCGAGAATCTCGATTATCTGCTTGTTCCGGCGCACGCGCTGACCGCCGATCTTTGCCTGCACCTGTATGCTCATGAGATTTAAGGAACTGAGCATGTTTCTCGGGACGTTCATGGGCGGGTTTTCGATTCTGTGGACGGCGCCGGCGACGGAATCGGCGTGCATCGTGGAGTACGTGACATGCCCCGTGCTCATCGCCTGAAAGAGCGTCTGCATCTCGGTGCCCCTGACTTCGCCGACGAGGATGTATTCGGGGCGCTGGCGGAGAGCGGCACGCAGGAGTTCATACATGTCGATGGAGCCTTTTCCGTCCCTGTCGAAGGATTCGCGGGTGATGCTCGGGATCCAGTTCTGATGCGGCAGCCGAAGTTCGCGGGTGTCCTCAAGGGTGACTATCTTGGCAAGCGGCGGTATGAAAAGCGAGACGGCGTTGAGCGAGGTCGTCTTTCCCGAGGCGGTGCCGCCCGCGAATATGCAGGATTTGCCGGCTTCGACCGCCATCCAGATGTAGGCGATGGAGAGCGGCGAGAACGTTCCCCATTCTATGAGGTCGGCGGGGGTTATGGGTTCGTCCCTGAATTTGCGTATTGTAAACGTCGATCCGTGCGCGGTTACCTCGCTGCCGAGCGTCATCTGTATGCGCGAGCCGTCCGCCATTGTGGCGTCGAGGACGGGTTCGGCGATGGAGATGTATTTGCCGGCTTTCTGCGCGAGTTTTATGACGAAGGAGTCGAGGACGGCGGCGCTTTCGTAGACAACGCCGGTCTGCACGGACTCATACTTGGTGTGGAAGACGAAGATGGGGATGTTGAGTCCGTCGCAGGATACGTCCTCGATGTATTTGTCGTGCATGATGGCGTCTATGAGACCTTCGCCCATGAAATCGCGGACTATGTAATAGATTATTTTTTCGCGGTCGCCGACGGAGAGCTTAAGCCCGTAGTCCTCGATTATGTCGCAGATTTCGTCGCGCAGGATGCCGCGTGCCTTATCTTCGGTGAGGTCTTTCGTGTTGACATTCAGAGTCTCAAAGAGCCTCTGCACAATCTCCTGCCGGAGTTTTTCAAGCGCCGGGTTGAGAGTCGGCTCAAGGACGTTGTACATATACTCGTTTGTGCTCTTGTCGAAGGTGATTCGGACATATGCGCAGGGTTCGTTGACGCCGTATACCTCGACTTCCTCAATGCCGTCGCCGCCGCGGAACTCCAAATCGACGAGCGTTCCGTGAATTTTCGGGTCATACTCCTCTCGCTTTCTCTCGACGAGTGCCTTTGCGAATCCGAAGAGTCCCTTCTTTGTTAAGAGTCCTTTCTTTGTTTTTTCTTCGTTTGCGGCGGCGTCGCGGTCT
>JAFZMT010000222.1 GCA_017553245.1 Methanomicrobium sp. | reverse complement strand
GGTCCGTTAATCCAGTAATACGGTCTGCCGCGCGGATCCAGCCTCTTCTCGACGCCGGTGTCGAAGAGCTTGTCGCCGAGATGCGTCACCTCGTATCCGCCCGTAATCTCGCACGGAACGTTCACGTTGTGCACGTGGCAGTCGGCGGGGAACCCTTTCTCAAGGACAGACCCGCAAACATGTGCGATCACCTCTTTGGCGCCGTTGAAGTTTAAGGTCGAAAGCCGCGGATCGTCGAACTTGTCGCTCTGATCAATGACCTGAAGCGAGAACGCAATCGAATGAACGCCCTGATTTGCCGCCTCCATTGCGGCGCCAACGGTGCCGGATGTCATGACCGACTCGTAGGAGAGGTTTTCTCCGATGTTTACCCCCGAAACCACGAGATCGGGCTTCAGATCAAGCGCAAAAAGTCCGATGATGACACAGTCCGTCGGTTTGCCGCCGACGGAATACGCATCATGCCCTTTAATACGGATTTTTGTCACCCGCAGCGGCTCAAAAATGGATGTCGAGCGCCCCACGGCACTCTGCTGAGTTGACGGAGCAACGACGGTAACGTCGGCAAACTCGCTGAGAGCCTCGTATGCCGCCCAGATTCCCTCGGAATTAACGCCGTCGTCATTTGTAAGAAGTATCTTCGGTCTCATTCTTCTGTCTCATTAATCTGTCTTATTTTTGTCTTAGCTTAGGTCTTATTTTTCAGTTCTTCCGGTAAACGGTATCGTAATGATATTAGATATATGACCTTTTTACATTTTAAGTGTTTGAAAATCCGTGATATTTAGACAAGTATAAAGCCTTTTCCTTATATACAGTATAGTGATTTGTGATTGCAATGGGAGAGAACATTTTCAGACAGTCCGCATTAATCCTGCTTATTCTGGCGCTCGTCGCGGTAACGGGAGTATCGGCGGCGACAGTTAACTACTATACACTAAATGAACCGATAACCACCCCGCAGGGGCTTACACTTGAGAGTTTCAGGGTCACCGGCGAAAACGCCGAAATCTCCGTCGGCGACACCCTGACCGTCATGCAGATGATGAGCTATCTCTCGGGACCCTACTACCAGCTGATCATCGATCAGCCCGGCGGCATCACCTTTGATATCGTCAACCCCGAAGGCAGGTCATACCGCCTCGGCGCCAACTACGTCGGCAAGACCATATCGCAGGGCGATTACGTCAGCGTAAAAGAGTCGTTCACCCCCGATATCGCGGGCGTCTGGAAGATTAAACCCACATTTGCAGTCACTGCAGGAAACGGCAGAGGCAAGTTCTTCCCTCCCGAGAACTGGCCCGTTGCCGAGATAACGGTCGCAGCCGTTGAGGATCCCAAGCCCGATCTGGTAATCGAGGGCGTCACCGCCGATTTCGATTACAAAGACGGCATAATCACAAAGATTACCTACGTCGTTAAGAACATCGGCGATGTCGACGCACAGGCAAGCGTCACCAAAATCATGATCGACGGCACCGAAGTCGCCGACAGCGCCGTCGGATACCTGCCTGCGGGTAAGAGCCTCACGGTTTTCGTTCCGGTAAACGTCAAATATAACGGTCTCTCTTCGCTTATCGAGGTCAACCCCAACGCCGACGGCGCCGTTGACGAGGCTGACGCCGCAAACAATTACTTCGATGCCATCATCGAGAATCCGACAGACAGCACCGTGACCACAATTGCCGCAAGCCCGACTTCCGAGAGTCTTACGCCGTCCGCGGTCACGGGTGCCAAGACCGAGGTCGTATCCGCGGATACATGCCTGGCATATACCCAGAACTGCAACTCAATCTTCACCTGCTCGGTAATCGGTCTCCTCTCCCTTCTTTTATCGGCGGTCACCTTCGCGCTCGGATACTTCTACGGCGTCAGCAAAAACTGTAAGAGTGAGATGGCGTGGATGCGTTCCAAGATAGCCTACCTCAGATCCACCGACCCCGATGCGGCTGATAAGGGCGAAACCGGCAGCGCCACAAGCACAGCCGCGGAAAAGTTCATTGAGAAGTATTACGGCGAAAAGGCATCTGATTCGGATAAGGATAAAGCCGATGCCTCTGCGGATTCCGCGGATGCCAAAGATACCGACGATAAGGAAAAGGAT
>JAFZMT010000221.1 GCA_017553245.1 Methanomicrobium sp. | reverse complement strand
CTTTGGAACAAAAATGAAAATGAACAGAGATATGAAATTAGATAATATTGCGCTGAAAATCAGAAAACAGTCAGAAATATCAAAAAAACAAAGAGCCGCCGGAGGGATTTGAACCCTCGACCTGCTGATTACGAATCAGCCGCTATACCGCTAAGCCACGGCGGCGCAAAAAAACTTTAGAAATTCTGCATAATAACTTCGCACTTTAAAATTATAAAACAGGCGGATTCATTCTTATGAATATCCGCGTATGGTAACCGTATCCGAAGGTTCGCCGGAGCTGTCATTCTGTGAGGTCTGTGTCTTTTGCTCGACCGCGTTTCTTATCTCGCCGAACTTCGACTCGTAATCGCGCACCGAACCCGCAAGAACCTCGGAGAGATTCTTCGCATGTTTCGGGCTTATGGACACGATTGCCTTCGCTCTTGCATGGTTCGTCCCCGGAATCTCGTGCAGAAAAACAAAAGTAAACTCATCATCCTTGTATGCCACCTGAATCCTGTTCGCATAGACGGGATCGAGATCATTTGGCAGATTAACCGCAATATCGCGCTTTTCCATGTATGAATATTGCATCTCAAACAAAATAAGGGTTGTTTCAGCGGCGGCGGACGGCTGCGGCATCGGGCGGCAGACGCCTGCGAACAAATGACTATAAAAATATCAAAAATAATATCGGATATATCAGGACGAAAGGACAACAGATGAAGTCAATCAGCATTTCGCAGACGGTATCCTGCCATATCTGCCCCGTAAGATTCTATCTTGAGTTAAACGAAAAGAACCGCGAAGAACCCGAAAACTACACAATCGCAAAGCAGATCTCATATCATCTCGGGGAGGACGCCGGCAGAGGCGGCTCCCTTGAAGACAAAATCTGGGACGAGATAAAGACGGTTAACCCCGAAATCGACGACTCGCTCTATGAGACATGCCGCACGTGGATACAGGCATGCCGCGGCAACTCATGGAGGAAAGCCTCCGAAAACGACGTAAAAGTCTCCTCAAAGAAGTATAACCTCTACGGCGTCGCAGACAGGTTTTTTGAAACGGCGCCGCACATCGCACTCATGCGCATGACGCCGGCGCCCGAGACCGGGGTTTACAACGCAGACCGCGTCCGCTGTGCCCTCTTCTCGATATGCGCAAAGGAATCCCTGCACGTCGACGCCGATGAAATAATCGTGGAGTATGTGCCCTCCGGCGTTCACAGGATATGCAGGGTATCGCCGCGGGACAGGCGCGAAGCGCTGGCGGCACTTAAGAAAGCCGGGAGGATAGCGGCGGGAACCGTCCCCATGCCCAGAAGAACGGAGCGCTGCAGCACCTGCTACCTCAAAGAAAGATGCATAGACGCACCGAGGAAGCTGTCGGATATCATGCGGCACCGCGAGATGTGAGCCGGCGGAAGTCGGGATATTTCCTTAAGGCACCTGCCGGCGTTAATGAATATGAACGAACAAAGCAGATCAGAGAGATTATGCGTCCCGCCGAATCATTATAATCCCGTCCGACATATTATATGTATATACAGGGAGGATTATCTGTCATGACAAAAACAATAAGCATCTCTGACGAGGCTTACGAGAGACTTTCCGAAAGGAAAAAGGATAACTCCGAGAGCTTTTCACAAGTGATTATAAGGTTGATGCCTAAACTGAAGACCATTGAAGAACTGAGAAAAGAATGGGAAAAATTAGAAAAACTATCTCCGGAAGATGAAAAAAAGTTCAGAGAGGTAGTCAATGAATGATTATATTCGATACCAATTTTTTAATTGATTTAACAAGCCGCAATAAGAAAGTGCATGAAAGAGCCTTGAAAAAATATATGGAATTGTCTGCCTCAGGAGAGATCCTGTCTACCACTTTTTTAAGTATCCTTGAATTATACAAAGGCGCATACCGATTGACAAATACAAAAGCCGCGATTGACCTTATATACTGGATTACTGATTTATTCGTTGTCATTGATTTCTCCGATAAATATTATGAATCATATGGACAATTATCCGCGCAATTGAAAAAGATAGGCTTGCCCGTGGGTAAATTTGATGAGTTGATTATCGCAATGGCGATTATAAACGAAGCAAAAATAGTTACGAATGATGAAGGTTTTCAGAACATTCATCGACTTAATGCATATCGTAATTTAGAGTTACTGTCCTACTGAACTTTTTGGAAATTGTGAGTAACCGAATCTTCTTTAATACTCCTGTCGTTTTCCCGATGCGGCTCACCCGCAAATGTTATCACAAATCACTTCCGATTGTAACATTTTATACGTACCGCGGATTTTTATATTTCCACTTTTATTGACATAAAGTATTTATGCAAGCTAAGAATAATTAGTAAAGTGATGGTACAAAAAGATACATCTGTGGACATTGATGTCAGTTGTGACGGGGGGATGTTAGCCGAAATCGAAAGGGATGCGAAGAAAGCGGGGATTTCGGTTGACGAATGGATTCTTCGTGCAATACGTGACAAACTTGATCGGGATTCGGGCAAATGCGGCGGGGGTAAACGTGCCGGCATCTTAACTGACGACACACCTCCCGAATACAACGCAAAAAAGTGATCCTTTTTCTCTTACTTTTCCTTACCCGTATATTCCGCCAAAAAAAAGTTACCGGCGTGAAGAGCCGAAAAATGTACGATAAATCAATATGTTTAATAGTAAAAACCGCGAATATTAT